>DAOUBS010000145.1:0-6844 GCA_034432435.1 Anaerolineae bacterium | reverse complement strand
CCATACAATTAGGAGATCGATCATGACCCCACAAGCTGCCTTTGACCACCTGCAACAAGCCGTCATCATGGCGGGGATGCGCGGCCACTTTCCGCCGCCCGTCGCGCTGAACTTGGTCGAGGTCTTCCTCGACGAAGGGATCAGCGTTTTTGAGTTCACCATGAACAGCGAACAGCCTATCGAGGCGATGGTGGCCGTCAAGAAACAGCACGGCGACCGCGTGATGGCCGGCATGGGAACCGTCCTCGACGTGGAGACCGCCCGCCGCGTGATCGACGCCGGCGCAGATTTCGTCGTCTCGCCCGCTTTTCAGCCCGAAGTCGTCGAGTTCGTCATGCAGCACGATGTGTTCATGGTGCCGGGCGTCATCACGCCGACGGAGTGCGTGAACGCGTGGGGCATGGGCGTCAAGCTGCTCAAGCTCTTCCCGGTGGGCGCGCTGGGGCTGGACTACTTCAAGGCGATCTATGGGCCGTTGAGCCACATGCAGTTCATGATGAATGGGGCGATGACTGCTGAGAACGGCGCGCAGTTCCTGCAAGCGGGGGCGATGGCGCTGGGCATGGCAGGATGGCTGACCGGTGACGGCACGTGGACGGAGAGCCGACTGCGCTCGCGGGCGCATCTCATCATGAACGCGGTGCAGGCCGCACGGGGCGGCCTCGTGCAGCAAGCATAAGCCGATGCGTGTGGTCGTCAAACTGGGGACAAGCTCGCTGACGGCGGGGACGAACCGCCTGAAGCGCGCTGCGATGCTCAACATCGTGCAGCAGTTGGCCGTGCTTCATCAGCATGGGCATGAGGTGATCCTCGTCTCGTCGGGGGCGCAGGCCGCCGGGCGCGAACGCCTCAACTACCCTGAGCTGCCCAAAGCCATGCCCGCCAAGCAGATGCTCAGCGCGGTGGGACAGAGCCGCTTGATGCAGCGCTACAACGAGCTGTTCGACATCTTTGAGATCCCGGTGGCGCAGGTGCTGCTCACGCGCGATGACCTCAGCCACCGCGTGCGCTATCTGAACGCTCGCGACACGCTCTACATGCTGCTCAGCCAGCGCATCGTGCCCATCATCAACGAGAACGACACCATCGCTACGGAAGAGATCCGCGTGGGCGACAACGACAATCTGTCCGCGCTGGTGGCTAGCGCCCTTGAGGCCGACCTGCTCATCATCCTGACCGACCAGCAGGGCCTTTACACCGCTGACCCGCGCACCAACCCCGACGCGCAGTTGATCGCTGAAGTGCCGATGATCGACGAGGCGCTGTTCGCGCTGGCGGGTGGTGCAGGCACGCGCTACGGCACGGGCGGCATGGTGACCAAGCTGCAAGCCGCTCAAGTGGCGACCCGTTCTGGCGTGACAGTGGTCATCGCTAGCGCCAGCGTGGAGCGGGTGATCGAACGCCTTGCGCAGGGGGAGCGCATCGGCACGCGCTTCTTGGCCACCAGCACCCACGTCGAAAGCCGCAAGCGCTGGCTGATGACCGACCGACCGCAAGGCCGCGTGATCGTGGACGCCGGGGCAGAGCGCGCCCTGCTCAGCAAGACCAGCGCCAGCCTGCTGCCAGTGGGGATCAAAGCGTGTCAGGGCGCGTTCAAGCGCGGGGCAACGCTGGCGGTTTTCACTCAGACGAACCGCGAGATCGCCCACGGCCTGTCTAACTACGACTCGGACGATCTCGCGCAGATCATCGGCCAGAAGTCCAGCCGCATCGTAGAGATTTTGGGCTATTCCTACGGCGACGAAGCCATCCATCGCAGCAACATGGTGCTCTTGGTGAGTAACAGCCCATAGGGGCGCGACCTGTCGCATTCGTCTAGGTGTGGAAACTGATGGGCAGGGCAGGCCCTGTCTCTACAATGCCGCTGCGGGCGATGAAAAAACAGACACGGCAGGCGCTGTGCGGGTTACAACTCGCTGCGGCGCATCTGCTCATCTACCGCGCGGAAGGCTAGCACTGCTGCCACCAGCGGATACCACAGCGCCCCCACCGCGCCAAAGCCGATCTCCATCAGCCACAGTTGGTTGATCTGCTCGCTGCCTGCCAGCGGCAAGTGGTAAGCGAACAGGCAAGCCACGAGGAACGCCCCGCCGATCCCGACGAGCCACAGGCTGTTTGTCGGCGCGGCGGGCAGGTAGGCGTCTAACAGCATCGGGTCGTGTGGGCTGCGACGGAAGTACAGGACAGCATATGACACGCCGATCAGCAGCAGCGAGGCCACCAGCGGCCCCGTCGCCAGCGCGCTAGTGGCAAGCGCGGGCAGGCTGAGGGCGATCAGCGCAGCGATCAGCAGCAGGAAGGGCACGGCCGGCAAGCGTAAGTCGATGGGGTGAAGCTGGCACAGCCAACGTCGCAGCCCCCACCACAGCCCCACGCTCAGGGCGAACATCCCACCCGTCAGCAGCAGCGCCTGCTCCAGCGGCACGAACGGCGCAACCTGCGGGTTGAAGACCGGCATCCAGCGCAGCCACACGCCGAGGTAGAAGCCATTCCATGCGGCTGCGGGCAAGATGAGCCGCTGCGTTCGGCGATCCACCACGCGGCACAGGACGAGCATCAGCCCGAACATCTCCAGCGCGGTCAGCCCATACGCCCCCAACACCCGCGTGAGCAGCGTCCGCGGGAAGTCAGCGTGGGCGAAATCGGGCGCAATGAGCAGGCCGATCAACAGCGCGCCGATGGCGATCAACGCCATGCTATCGTAGATGTCGCGGATGCGAAAGCGCACAGCCAGGTCGAGCAGCAGGGCCGCGATGAGCGTGCAGACGAAGCCACGCCCCAGCCAATCGACGATCGACAGGGCGAGCGGGTCTGTCCAGATCAATATGTCTGACCCGAACAGCAAGAGCGCGCCAAACCACAGGCGCACCCCCCAGACGGTAAGTAGGCGGCGAGACACGCGCGATTACGGGATGATCAGCACCTGCCCGACGAAAATGCGATTCAAGTTGTAGATGCCGTTGGCGGCGGCGATGGCCCACGGGCTGCGGTTGGCGCGCCGTCCGATCTGGATCATCGTGTCGCCGGGCTGGACGACGTAACGCGGCCCATGGATCGGCGTGTTGTTGACTGGCGTCGGCAGCACGACCGCTGGCGGCTGGACCGTCGGGATGGGCGTCGGCTGGATCACGACGGTGTTGAGCGGGACGAGCAGCACTTGCCCCGGGATCACGACCGTTGTCACGAGGTTGTTCGCTTGCAGGATGGCCGCTTGAGTCGTGTTGTAGGTGCGAGCGATGCTGTCGAGCGTGTCGCCAGTGCGCACGATGTAAGTGATCGTCTGCTGCGGTGGGAGCGCGCCGCCGCCCTGCCCCGCGCTCAGGTTGGGCTGATAGCTGGCAGGTGGCACGTAGCTCGCGGGTGGGATTTGCAGCACCTGCCCGGCGAAGATTGTGTTGGGGGTCGCCAAGTTGTTGAACGCGCCGATCTGCCGCCACGAGGACAAGCCAAAGCGCGCCGCGATGATGTTCAGGGTGTCGCCGCGTTGGACGACGTAGGTCGTGACGCCGGTCGGCGGCTGTGGGGTCGGCAGCAGAATCGACGTGGTGGAGGGGATGACAAGGACTTGGCCGGGCAGGATGCGGTTGGGGTTGGCGAGGTTGTTGCGCGTGATGATCGACTGCACGCTGACGCCGTAGAGCCGCGCGATGCGCGTCAGGGTTTCCCCGCGCTGCACGGTGTGGTTACGCTCCTGTGCGAACGCGCTGGCCGCGCTGATCAGCAGCACGATCAGCAGCACAATAATCTTTTTGCCCATCAAACTCTCCTTCACATCTTGACCGATTGTCTTTATTGTATCGTTATAACGACAATTGCGCACGTTAGGGGCCATTGTGAAGGCCTCAGCCCCTTCTCTGAGGGAGGGGGTGGCGCACCAACCCCGTCTAGAGCGCCATTCTTCTAACTCGTAAAATTCCGTTCATTTTGGCAAACTATAGGCCTGACGAGTTAAGTTCTCACCATACTGGGGCAAGTTTTGTGGTAACGTATGCCGATAAACCGTGGTTGAAGCACTATGAGCCGGGCGTGCCGACCACGCTAGGGACGCCGCCAGAGCGTACCGTACAGTCATATCTGCGGGACACAGCCGCTCGCTATCCCAACAGGCCGGCCCTCATCACTAGCGTGCGCCTGCCAGTCGTTGGGCATCAAAAGCACGTCGTGACCTACAAAGAGCTAGACGAAGCGAGCGATGCCTTCGCGGCGGCGCTGGTGGAGATCGGCTTGCAGAAGGGGCAGCACGTCGCCCTGCTGATGCCCAACATCTCGGCCTTCGTCATCGCCTACTATGGTATCTTGAAGGCGGGCGGGGTTGTCGCCACGATCAACCCTGCCTATCCCCCGCCCAAGATTCAGTACCAAGCCAACGACTGCGACGCGGTGGTGCTGGTGACGATCACCGCGCTGTACAACACGTTCAAATCGGTGCAGGCGGGGACGAAAGTCCGCCATGTGATCGTGACCAACGTCAAGGAATACCTTGCGCCGCTGGCGCGCACGGCTTTCTCTGCAACGCAGGAAGAGAAAGGCGGCCACGCGCTCAAAGAGGTTCAGGCGGGCGATTTCTGGTTCCAAGATCTGCTGCGCAAGCACAAAGGCCAAACCCCAGAAGTCGTCGTGGAGCCAGACGACATCGCTTTCTTGCAGTACACGGGCGGGACGACCGGCATCCCCAAAGGCGCGATGGCCACCCATCGCATGCTGGCCTTTAGCACAGAGCAGATCGGCGCGTGGACAAACGTCGACTACACCAAGTACGGCAAGCACTACAAGCGCGAGAACTTCACGTCGGTCGTGGCGCTGCCGATGTTCCACATCTTCGGCTTAATCGTCGTGCTCAACCAGTCGATCTTGTGTGGCTGGCAGGTGCTGCTCGTCCCTGATGCGCGCGACACGAACACGCTGATTGACCTCATCGCCACCTACAAGCCGGAAGTGATGTGCGCCGTGCCGCTGCTGTGGCACGCGATGGCCAACCATGACCGCGTCAAGAAGGGTGAGGTTAACTTCAAGCACATGGTGCTGGCGATCAGCGCGGCGTCACCGCTGCATCGCACCGTGTGGGAGGCCGCTACGGCGGCGGGCGTCCCGAACCTTGTAGACGCCTACGGCCTGAGCGAAGTGCCCATCGGCAACCACGCCAACCCGATCACCGGCCCCGTCCGTCCGAACTCCGTCGGTCTTGCCATGCCCGATGTGGACTTCCGTATTGTGGACGTGGAGACGGGCACGCGCGTCCTGCCGGTGGGCGAGGTAGGCGAGGTCATCCTCCACGCGCCCAACGTCATGTTAGGCTACTACAATCAGCCGGAAGAGTCGGCAAAGGTGCTGCGCGAGCTGGAGGGCAAGCGCTGGATGTACACGGGCGACGTGGGCTACATGGACGAGGACGGCTACCTCTACTTGGTGGATCGCAAGAAGGACATGGCGATCATCGGCGGCTTCAACGTCTACCCGGCCAATATCGAGAAGGTGTTGAAAGAGCACCCCGCTGTGGCTGATGCGGGCGTGTGGTACGTGCCGCACCCCAAAGTCGTCGGCGAGGAAGCCTTACAGGGCTGGATCGTCCTCAAGCCCGGCGTGACCGTCAAGAGCGCGGAGCTGGTAGCGTTCTTAAAGCCGCACTTGGCCGCTTATGAAGTGCCGCGCAAGTACGTGTTCGTGGATCACCTGCCCTACAACGACGCGGGCAAGCTCGTTCGGCGTGACCTGCCCAAGATGGAGGGCGTCACCGAGTGACGCAGGCGGCCTAGCCTTGTAGGGTGAACTCGTCGCTGTTGAGCCAGAGCGGGTCGCTGTAGAGGCCGGGCGGCGCGTTGAGCAGGATGCGCCGCCGCCCGCTGGCCAGCTCGTGAAGCACCCACTGCGGCGCGCCGCTCGCGCTGGGTGCAGTGTAGGCGACGAAGGCGTCCTCTGGGCTGAAAGTGGCTACGGGGGTCGTAAGTCGATCGGCAATCAGGCGCACGTCACCGGTGGCGCTGTCTCGTAAGTGGATCTGGTCGCGCCCGATCCCTAGCAAGAGCGCTCCGCTGCTCGACCACGCGATGCGCTCGGTGAAGGGCGGGAAGAAGGTCGGGAAGACGCGACGGCGACCATCCGGCTCGGGGGCAGTGTAGATGTTGGCGTTGGCGGCAATCTGTCCACCTGTGACGACGCGATCTACGATGAAGGCGATGTCCCCTTGTGATGACACAATCGGGAAGCGGTTGGGGCCGTAGCCGGTGTGCGGCACGACAGTGCTCGTGAGCTGGGTCACGGGGTCGAACGCCAGCAGCGCGTCCGTGCGGACGTAGTAGAGCGTGTTGCCTTCCCACACCATGCCGTAGAAGGTGGGCAACTCAAGGCGTACGAGGATCTGCTGGTTGTTGCCCTCAGGGCAGGCCCCGCTGCCTGTCACGCTCGCTTGGAAGATGTTGCCCGCCGCGCCCTCAGACGGCGCAGCGAACCACGTCAAGGTATCGCTGTCGCGCCACGCAGGGCGCTGGGCGAACCCGAAGCGCAGGCACGATACCTGCTGAAGGTAGTTCCCCGTCAGATCCATCACGAAGATTTCGCTCAGGAGCGGGCTGATCTGCGCGACGAAGGCGACCAACGCTCCATCAGGCGAGAGCGTTAGATCGCGGATGAACACGCCCGGATCAAACTCGCGCAGGACGCGTGGCACGTCGCTGGCGAGGTCGTGGGCGACGAACTGTCGCCCGTTGACTACGTAGTAGAGCGTGCCGCTGACCTCAAAGGCGTTGGAGGTGGGCGTGGCGGGCGCGCGCGTCGGGAAGGGCGTCTCAGTGGGGGGCGGGTTGGTCGGCGTGAAGGTGGGCGGCAGCGTGAGGCCGCGCAGGGTCTC
>DAOUBS010000144.1:0-16779 GCA_034432435.1 Anaerolineae bacterium | reverse complement strand
CGCCGACCATGACGACGATCGTCCCGAACAGGATGAGCGGCACGAACCGCTTCCAGAAGCGATAATCGACCACCGCGAACACCGTCGCCGCCGCGCCACCGATCAGCACGTTGCGCAGTTGATCAATGAACAACTGCTGATTCCAGTAGAACGTTGTGCTGTAGACCATCATCGAGCCAATCGTCAGCAGCACGCCGACGATGAGCAGCATCGGCTTGTCCAGCGAGGCCCACAAGCCCAACCGTTCCTCGCGCTTAACCTCGCCGGACGGCGCGGCTGACCGCCGACGGGGCGTTGTCTCCAATGTGCGATCTGTCATGCGCTGTGCCTTCTCGTGTTCCCATGTCGAGTATAGCCGAATGCCGTATAATGGTCAAAAGGCAGACAAACGGCGCAACGGAGATGACGCGCAGCACCCCCGATCTCGGCGTCAACGCTCATTTGAACAGTTGCCGCCGCGCTCGGTCGACGGCGTGACGCGCTACTCCAGCGCGTTCACCAACTGGCGGAAGTGCTCGCCGCGGGCTTCAAAGTCCCGATAGGCGTCGTAGCTCGTCCCGCCCGGCGAGAGCAGCACGATATCCCCCGCCTGCGCCACCCGAGCCGCCACTTGGACAGCCTCGTCCAGCGTCTCAACCCGCGTGAACACCTCTCGATCTGCCCCGCGCAGCATCAGCAGCTTGGCCACCTTGTCGCCTACCTGCTTCTCGCCGGCCTTGCCGAACAGCACGATGTGGCGCGCTTTGCGCATCGCTAGCGACGCGGCAGCCTCCCATGGCAGGTCTTTGTCTGCGCCGCCCAACAGCAGCACCAGCGGCTCGTTGAAGCTGCGCAGCGCAGCGATCAACCGCTCTGGCGCGGTGGCGATGCTGTCGTTGACGTAGGTCACATCGCGCAGCACGCGCACCACCTCCAAGCGGTGCGGCACGGCCTTGAAGTTGCGGATCGCCTCGCTCATCACCTCTGGCTCGATGCCTGGGCGATCCGTCGCAATGCCGAGGCTGCCGGCAATCGCGCAGGCTGCCAGCACGTTCAGCAGGTTGTGATCGCCCCGCAGCGGCACATCGCCGCGCTCACACAGCACATGCGGCTGATAGTCGTAGCTGGCTGACCCCGCCAAGATCAGCCGCTCGCCCATCAAGAACGCGCCGTCCGTGACCATCTTACGCGCGCTGAAGGTGACGATCTCGCCCTGCGCCACTGCCTCCAGCGCGATGCTGTTGGCGTCGTCCTCACACAGCACGGCAATATCTGTCAGGTACTGATGCAGAATGATGTTGGCCTTCGCGCGGATGTAGGCTTCCATCGTCTTGTGGCGGTCAAGGTGGTTGGGGGTGATGTTCAGCACTGCGCCCACCTGTGGGCTGACGCTCATCAGCTCCAGTTGGAAGCTGCTCAGCTCCATCACGACGACCGAATCAGGAGTGATCTGCGGCAGCACGTCGAGCAACACATGGCCGATGTTGCCACCGATCCACGTCTCATAGCCGGCGCGGCGCACGATCTCGCCGGTGAGGCTGGTCGTGGTCGTCTTGCCCGCGCTGCCGGTGATGCCGATGACCGGCGCGGGGCAGCGCTCAATGAACAGTTGGGCGTCGTTGGTCAGCGGGATCCCCTTCTCCAACGCCAGTACCACCAGCGGGTTGTCCAGCGGCACACCGCCCGACACACACACCAGATCGACCCGCCGCAGCGCCTCCTCTGGATGCCCCCCAAAGATGAAGCGCGTGTTGGGGTAGTCGTCCGGGTAGATGGTGAACTGATCGGCCGGGCGGCTGTCGTTCACCACGACGAACGCCCCCAACGTCGGCAGCCAGCGGGCCAGGGCCTGCCCCTGCCGCGCGAACCCCAACACCAAGATCCTTTTCCCGTTCAGCGCGTCTGGCATGTACTTTACCTAGCTTGACCTTTACAACAACGCGAGCGCAACGCCGACCATCGCGCTGAGGATGCCCACCAGCCAAAAGCGCTGCACCACTTGGGTTTCGCTCCAGCCGGAAAGTTCAAAGTGATGGTGCAGCGGCGCGCGCTTGAAGATGCGAATGTCCGCGCCCAAGTAGCGCCGCGAGTACTTGGCTGAGGCGACCTGCAAGATCACGCTCAGCATCTCCACGACGGGCACGAGCGCGATGATCGGCAGCAGCAGCCACTCGCCGGTCATCACTGCTACCACGCCCAGCGTCGCCCCCAACGAGAGCGACCCGATGTCCCCCATGAACAACTGCGCCGGATGGGCGTTGTACCACAAGAAGGCGAAGGACGCCCCCACCAAGATGAAGCACAACTGCACGAGGTAGACCTGCCCCTGCAAGAAGGCGATCACCCCATAGGCGGCAAAGGCGCTGGCGGTGATGATGCCCGCCAGCCCATCCAGTCCGTCGGTGAAGTTCAGCGCGTTCGACGTCCCGATGATGATGAACATCGTGATCGGGATGAACAGCAGCGGCGGCAGCGGCAGCAAGACCGACAGCAGCGGGATCTTCATCTCGTTGGCGAAGGCGAACCCACCCTCATAAAGCGACAAGATGACCGCTGCCCCGCCCGCCAGCACCACCTGCCCTGCGAACTTGGCGCGCGCAGAAAGGCCCTCGCCAACGATCCCGCGCGAGCTGCGTATGCCCTCCCAATCGTCGATGAAACCCAACAAAGCGAACCCCAGCAGCACCCCCAAAGGCAGAAAGATGCTCGCGCCTTCGCCGCGCAGCAGAATGTTGGGGACGTTCAGCGCCAGCATGATGAGCGTGGCCGGGATGATGATCATGAAGCCGCCCATCGTCGGCGTGCCGATCTTTTTGCCGTGTGTGTCTTGGAGTTCTTTGCGCACCTGCTTGCCCACCCGCAGGCGGCGCAGCACTTCGATGAACGGCGCGCCCCAGATCACCCCCAGCAGGAAGGTTACAAAGCCAATGGTCAGCGCGAGCGGCAGCGGCGATTCCATCATCACTGCCCTGAGGTGTTGCCGCCCATGCTGCGCAGCCGCAGCCGGACTTCGTCGTTCGGGATGCCCATCAGGATCACCAAGCGCTCGGCCAAGCGGCGGAACACCGGCGCAGCCACCCGCGACCCCCAATAATCGCGCGGGCGATCCAAGCGCACGATGATCGACACTTGCGGGTCATCGGCCGGCAGGAAGCCGACGAAGCTCACGATGCTAGCGTTGGGTTCATAGCCGGTGGCCGTCGGGATTTGCGCTGTGCCGGTCTTGCCGGCGATGCTGTAGCCGGGCAAGCGCGCCAAGCCCACGCCGTTCTCGTCCTCCACCACGCGGATCATCATGGCCGTCACCGCGTCGGCGGTCTCTTTAGAGATCACCCGCCCTAGCGCGGTCACGTCGCTGTTGACGACGCTGTCACCGTCCACTTTCTGGAGGACGACGCGCGGCTGCATCATCAGGCCGTCGTTGGCAATGGCGTTGACCGCCGTCAGCATCTGCAGCGGCGTCACGCTGATGCCCTGCCCGTAGGCGTTGGTCGCAAGGTTGGCCTCGCTCCAGTCTGGTTCACCGGGGACGCGCATGATGCCCGCTTCTTCGCCGGGCAGGTCGACGCGCGTAGGCAGCCCAAAGCCAAAGGTGCGCATCTGGCTGTAGAAGCGCTCTGGCCCCATGTTGAGCGCCAACTGCGCCGCGCCCACGTTCAGCGACTGCACAAGCATTGTCGTGATATCCACCACGCCGTAGGCGTTGCGGTCCCAGTTACGGATGTTGATGCCGCCCACCGTCAGCGCGCCGGTGTCATTGTACGTCCAGTCCGTGTTGGCGACGCCCAGTTCCAGCGCAGCCGCCACCGTGAGCACCTTCATCACGCTGCCCGGCTCGTACATGTCACTGATGGCGGGGTTGCGCAGCAGGCGCGGGTCCGAGACTGACGCAAAGTTATTCGGGTCGAAGTTAGGGTAGCTGGCCATCGCAAGGATGTCGCCATTGCGCGGGTTCATCAAGATGATCGTGCCGCGAGTGCTGCCCGTCTCTTCAATCGCCGCGCGCAGCTGGGCTTCTACCCAGAACTGCAAGTCGCGGTCAAGCGTCAACACAAGCGACGTGCCGCGCTGAGCCGTCTGGCGCTCGTTGTCGGGTAGCTCAAACGGCACGTTGCGCACCTGCTCGGTGAGCGTTTGCCCAGCCAGCACCGCGTTGTAATAGCCCTCCACGCCCAGCGCCCCGCGCGACACATCGTTGTTGTCCGGGATCGTAAAGCCGATCACCTGCCCGGCGAGGTCGCCCTGCGGGTAATAACGCTTCTGGATCGGGTTCAGGATGATGCCGAACAAGTTTAAATCGGCGATACGCTGGCCCACCTCGGCGCTGACGGGGCGGGCGATCAACTGCCAGGGGGCGTTGGTGTTCAACTGGTTGAGGATGCGCACCTCGTCGATGTTGAGAATAACCGCGAGCTGCCGCGCCATCTCGACACGGCGCGAGGGCACGACCAAGTTTGCGCTGACGCCCACCTCGTACTCGATCGTGTTGAAGGCCAGCGGCTCACCGTCGCGGTCGTAGATGATGCCGCGCTCGGCGGGCAGGCGGCGTAGGCTGCTCGTGTTGCGCTGCCCCTGCGCGATGAACTCGCGCTCTACAGAAGGCGGCAGCCACTGATAACGCGAGACCGACACGAGCAGCCCGCCGCTGATAACCAGCAAGAAGCCGATCACAAAGGGCAGGCGGCGGTTGATGATCTGCTGGCGATCTTGGATGGGCAGGCTTGCCATGAGCCGTCGGCCTTCCTAGAAAAACTATTGACCAAAACTCTCAAACTGACGGCGCAGCAAATTCCACTGAACCTCTAGCCAGCCGCCAAACGTCTCATCATAAATCGGACTGACGGGGGCTACTTCCTGCGCCGCCAGCGGCGCGGACGTAATCGCCCGATTCGGATTGTACCCCTCCACCACCAGATACTCTAGGTCGGTCGCTTGTGCCAGCCGGAAGCCGAGTGCCTGCGCCCGCTCTAGCAGGCGCGGCACAGTCTCCAGCTCGGCGATCTGCCCGCGCAGCTCTTCGTTGCGCCGTTCGAGCTGATCGCGCTGTTCGATGAGGCCTTGCGTCTCACGGTTGAGGATGGCGAAGTTGGCCACCTGCGAGAGGTAGATGCCCGCGAACGCCAGCGTGATCAAGATCGCCAGCAGCCCCAGCGTCACCACCTGATTCTGCGGCCTCCAGCCGGTGCGCGCTAGCGCTTGCTGCACCCGAGTCTGCGCCATAATGCCATTCACTGCTTGCTTATCTATCTTGATTGTAACGAGGCCCACTCAGGGCGCAAGTGGGGAGCGGGAAAACAGGGCAGGCCCTGTCCCTACGCAGGCAGGCTAATCCAAGGAAGGAGTGTCGGGGGGGGGGCGCGCCAAATCCCGCGGGCACTCCGCTGTCGTCTGTGGCGTTCACGCGCCGCGCTTCTGCACGACGCGCAGCTTGGCGCTGCGGGCGCGCGGGTTGCGGGCGATTTCCTCCGCGCTGGCCTCAATCGGTTTAGGGGTGATGAGGTCAACCGTGGCCGGCTTGGGGCGGATGCTGGCCATGCCGGGCGGCGAGACGACCTCCGTCGCCGCCTCGCGGAACACGTCCTTGACGATGCGATCTTCCAAACTGTGAAAGCTGATGACTGCCAGCCGTCCGCCCGCCTGCAGCAGGTCAATCGCCAGCGGCAGCGTGCGCTCGATGACGCCCAGCTCATCGTTGACGGCGATCCGCAGCGCTTGAAAGACGCGCGTCGCTGGGTGGATCGACTTGGTGGCGGGTTTGCCGCGCGGGCGCGGGGCAGCCTGCTCGATCAGCGCGGCGAGCTGCGTCGTCGTGTCGATCGGGCGCTGCTGGACGATGGCGCGCGCGTACTGGCGGCTGAGCGGCTCTTCACCGTAGCGGTAGAACACGTCAGCCAGCGCTCGCTCGTCCCAACTGTTGACGATGTCCGCGGCGGTCAAGCGCCCGTCATCAGCAAAACGCATGTCTAACGGGGCCTCGTGGCGGAAGGCAAAGCCGCGCTCTGGGGTGTCGAGCTGCATCGACGACACGCCTAGATCAAGCAGGATCGCGTCCACGCCGTCCCAGCCGAGCCGCTGCGCGTGCTCCGCCATGCGCTCATAGCTGTCCTGCACGATCGTCAGGCGGTCAGCGTAGGACGCGGTAGACTCGCGGGCGAGCGCGACCGCCTGCGGGTCAAGGTCAAACGCCAGCACGTGCCCCGCGCCGCGCTCCAACAGCGCGCGCGTGTGGCCGCCCGCCCCCAGCGTGCCGTCGATCACCCGCAGCGGCGGCTCATGTGGGATCAACGCGGCCAGCACCTCTGCCAGCAGCACCGGAACGTGGCTCATACGCCCTTGAACACCTCTTGCAGCGGCAGGCTCGCGCTGAGCAGCGGCGAGGTCAACGTTTCATCGGCGTAGAAGATACCCACCCGGCAGTCCTTCCAGCAGCTCGGTCGGTTGTGTCGTCTCTGGCAGCGCGAGGTACTTAGCCAGCGTCATCGTCTTAGTTGGGGCGGCCATCGCAACAGGCTCCAGCGGTTGGCGGTCAATTTTCTAGATTGTAGCACAGCCTGCCGCTGCGGTATGATTTAGAACAAATCATCCACGAATACGCTGCTTATGGCCTATACACCGTCTGACCATCTCAAGTCAATCCTTGACAACCTGCCGCACCAGCCGGGCGTCTACCTGATGAAAAACGCCGCGGGTAAGATCATCTACATCGGCAAGGCGAAAAGCCTGCGTAACCGTGTCCGCAGCTACTTCACAAGCAACGCCGATGGCCGCGCCAAGACGATCCGCATGCGCGACCAAGTGGCCGAGATTGAGTACATCCTCTGCGAGAACGAGGTGAAAGCCCTCATCGTCGAGGAGAGCATGATCAAGCAGCACAAGCCGCGCTACAACATCAGCCTGAAGGACGACAAGCGCTACCCTTACATCCGCATCACATGGCAGGACGACTTCCCGCGCGTGGAGACGACCCGCCGCGTGGAGAACGACGGCGCGCGCTACTTTGGGCCGTATGCTGCCATGTGGGCCGTCCAGAACACCTTACGCACGCTGCGCCGCGCCTTCCCCTACCTGACGTGCGACCGTGAGATCACCGGCCGCGACGAACGCGCCTGCCTGTTCTACGATATCAAACTGTGCAACGCCCCCTGCATCGGCGCGGTCAACAAAGACCAGTACCGCGCGATGATCAAGGAGCTGATGGACGTGCTGAGCGGCAAGAGCGAGGACGTGCTGGCGCGCATAGAACGCGAGATGCTGGCCGAGGCGGAAGCGCTCAACTTTGAGCGCGCGGCCCTGCTGCGCGACCAGATCAAAGCCATTGAGTTCATTACCACGCGCCACAAAGCCGTCAGCCCCAAGATGACCGACCAAGACGTAATCGCCATCGCCCGCGAGGAGGGCACAGCCGTCGTGCAGATCCTCTTCATCCGCAACGGCAAGCTCATCGGCAGCGACAGCCGCCAGCTCGAAAACGCCGACGAAGAACCCGATGAAGCCGTGCTTGAACAGTTCATCACCCAGTTCTACGCCGACGCGAGCGAAGTGCCGAATGAAATTCTGCTGCCGCAGGACATCGAACAAGCCCGCATCATCGAACGCTGGCTGCGCGACAAGCGCGGCGGCAAGAAGCTTGAGATCACCGTCCCACAGCGCGGCGACAAACGCGAGCTGATCGCGCTGGCGCAGCGCAACGCCGCCGAGGCCATGCGCATGATCCGTGCCCAGCATGAGACCGACACCACCAAACACGAAGAAGCGTTGGCCGAGCTGCAACGCGAGCTGAGCCTGCCGCGCATCCCCAACCGCATCGAGTGTTTCGACATCAGCACGACGCAGGGCACGTCCATCGTCGCCAGCCGCGTGGTGTTCACGCAGGGCGTGCCGACCAAGAGCGAGTACCGCCGCTTCAACATCCGCACGGTGATCCACGATGGGCCAGACGACTTCCAGAGCATGCGCGAGGCGCTCACCCGGCGCTTTGCCCGCTGGAAAGACGCGATTGAAAACCCGCTGACCGTCGAACCGGGCGGCCAAGACAAAGATGAGACGTGGAAGAAACTGCCCGACCTGCTGCTGATCGACGGCGGCAAGGGGCAGCTTGGGGTGGCAGTGGAGGTGCTGGCTGCCTTCGGCTTGACCGAGCGCGTGCCCGTCGCCAGCCTCGCCAAACAGTTTGAGGAGGTCTTCCTGCCCAACCGCCCGACGAGCGTGATGCTCAGTCGGCGCAGCCCGGCGCTCTACCTGATCCAGCGGGTGCGCGACGAAGCCCACCGCTGCGCCATCACGGCCCACCGCAACCAGCGCACGAAAGCCAGCATGGCCAGCAAGCTCGAGGCCATCCCCGGCATCGGCCCGAAGAAGAAGCGGGCGCTGCTGAAGCACTTCGGCAACAGCATCCAAGCCATCCGCCAAGCCAGCGTAGAGGAGCTGTGCCGCGTGCCGGGCATCAACCGCGTGCTGGCCGAGACAATCCACATGAGCCTAGAGTAGGCATGTAAACGCGGCCGGCGCTGTTGGTGTGCACCACCCCACCCTCGCCGACAGCGCCAGCGGCTGAATTCACTGCTCAATTCAACTGACGGTTTGTCACGACGCCGAGACTGCACTAAAATCTCCCAAATAAACGTTCTTGTTAGGAAAAAACCTGATGTCTTTTGTTCACGGGGGAGAGTTGGTCGCGCGCTCGTTGGCGCAGCAGGGCGTGACGACCATTTACACGCTGTGCGGTGGGCACATCGCGCCGATCTATGAAGGCTGCGCCAACCACGGTATCCACATCCTCGACTTCCGCCATGAGCAGGCCGCCGCCCACGCCGCGGACGCCCACGCCCGCCTGACGCGCAACGTCGGCGTGTGCGTCGTGACGGCCGGCCCGGGCGTGACGGACGCCGTCACCGGCGTAGCGAACGCCTACCAAGCGCGCAGCCCGCTGCTGCTGTTGGGCGGGGCGGCCCCGCTCCAGACGAAGGGGATGGGCGCGCTACAAGAGATGCCCCAAGTCGAGATGTTCAAGACCTTCACGAAGGCCAGCTTCACCGTCACCAACACCGCCGACATCCCCCAGGCGTTTCATGAGGCCTACCAGATCATGCTCAGCGGGCGGCCCGGCCCCGCCTTCATCGAGCTGCCGTTTGATGTGCTCTTCAATACCGTGGACGCGCCAGAGGCGATGCCGCCACGCGTCGTGCCCGCGCCGGTTGCGCCGCCCCTGCCTGCCGTCCAGCAGATGTTTGAGCTGCTGCGCGCCGCGCAGCGCCCCGTGCTGATCGCCGGGACGCAGGTCTATTGGGACGACGCCAGCGCTGCCCTGCGCGAGCTGACCGACGCCACCGCAATCCCCGTCTACACCAACGGCGGCGGGCGCGGCACGCTCCCGATGACCCACCCCAACTGCTTCAAAGCGTCGCGCGGGCAGGCGCTCAAAGAGGCCGACGTTGTCGTCATGATCGGCACGCCGCTCGACTTTCGCTTGAAATACGGGCAGGGCTGGAGCCGCGACGCCAAACTCATCCAGATCGACCACGACGAGGCCGAGCTCAACCACAACCGCAAGGCCGACGTGGCGATCAGCGCCAACGCGCGGCTAGTGCTCGAGGCGCTGACCGAGGGGCTGCAAGGCGTGCGCTACGACGACTGGCGCGCGCGCTGTGCCGAGCTTGAGCGCCCCTTTGAAGACCAACAAGCCGCATGGATGCAGCTGCCCGACGTGCCGATCAACCACTTTCGCATGGGCGGCGCGATCAACCAGTTGGTCGACGAGAACACGATCCTCATCGGCGACGGCGGCGACATCGTGAGCGCCTGCGCTAAAGTGATCGACCTAACGCTGCCCGGCCAATGGCTCGACCCCGGCCCGCTGGGCTGCTTGGGGGTGGGCGCGCCCTTCGCCATCGCCGCCAAGCACCTGTTCCCTGAGAAGCGCGTGCTGATCATCAACGGTGACGGCGCGTTCGGCTTGAACGGCTTCGAGTTTGACACCGCTGTGCGCTTTAACCTGCCGATCGTGAGCATCGTCGGCAACGACGCCGGTTGGGGGCAAATCCGCCTGCCGATCCAGAACATGATGGGGGCCGATCGTGCGTTTGCGACTGGTCTCGCGCTCACCCGCTATGATCGCGTCGTCGAGGCGCTGGGCGGCTACGGCGAGTTCGTCGAACAGCCCGAGGACATCTTGCCCGCGCTGGAACGGGCCTTCGCCAGCGGCAAGCCCGCCTGCGTCAACGTCGTGATCGACCCCTACGGCCTCAAGAAAACCGGTGCGAGCACGCCCTATATTGTGTAAGCAGCTGTTTCAGGGCAGAATGTGGGGCAGCATCTTCAAATCACCAGAGACACAAGGCCTCTCACCAAGGAATTGCGGCATGATTGCATCAGACGTCATCAACATGGTCGAACTCGGCCAGCGGGCCAAAGCCGCCAGCCAACAGCTCGCCACGCTCACAACTGAGCAGAAGAACGCCGCGCTGACGCGCATCGCCGACCTGCTGGCCGCGCACACGGACGACATCCTGCGCGCCAACCGCGAGGACATCGCCCGCGCCACCGCCAACGGCGTTGACCCGGTGTGGATCCGCGACCGACTAGACTTAGAGAAGCGTATGAGCGGCCTCATCGCCGACGTGCGGCGCGTGGTCGATCTGCTTGACCCGGTGGGCACGGTCTACGACGAACGCGACGTGCCGCCCAACCTGCGCGTGCACAAGCGGCGCGTGCCGATCGGCGTGCTGGGCGTGATCTACGAGAGCCGCCCGAACGTGACCGTTGACGTCAGCACGCTGGCGCTCAAGACGGGCAACGCGGTCATCCTGCGCGGCGGCAGCGACACGCTGACGACCAACCTCGCGCTGGTGGACGTGCTGCGGCGCGCCCTGCGCGAGGCGGGCATCCCCGACGACGCGATGCAGTACATCGCCAGCACCGATCGGCGCTACGTGAACGAGATGCTCAAGCTGCACCAGTTCATCGACATGATCATTCCGCGCGGCGGGGCTAGCCTGCACGACTTCTGCCGCGAGCACAGCACGATCCCCGTCATCATCGGTGGGATGGGCATCTGTCACCTGTTCGTCGACCACAGCGCGAACCTGCCCGCCAGCCTCGACGTGATCGCCAACGCCAAGCTCCAGCGGCCTGCCGTCTGCAACGCGCTCGACACGCTGCTTGTGCATGAACGGATCGCCGCCAGCTTCCTGCCGCAGGTGGTGGAGCGACTGGCGGCGGCGGGCGTACAGTTCCGCGCTGAGCCGCGCGCCCGCGCGCTGCTGGCTCACCCCGCGGTAAGCGCGGCCGGTGAAGGCGACTTCGACACCGAGTGGATGGGACTCACGCTAGGGCTGAAAGTCGTCAGCGATTTAGACGAGGCGATTGCCCACGTCCGCGCCCACAGCACCCAACACAGCGACGGCATCCTGACCGAGGACGCCGCAGCCGCCGAGCGCTTCTTGAACGCCGTGGACAGCGCCGCCGTTTACTGGAACGCCAGCACGCGCTTCACCGACGGTAGCGCGCTGGGCCTGGGGGCCGAGGTGGCCATCAGCACGCAGAAGCTGCACGCGCGCGGCCCGATGGCCCTCGAAGAGCTGACAACGTATAAATGGGTCGTCGTCGGCCAGTACACCCCCCGCCCTTGACCGATGACCCATTCACTCATCATCATCAACCCTCACGCCGGCGGCGGACGCGCCCGCCGAATCTGGCAGCGGCACGCCGACTACATCCGCGCGCGGCTAGGCGACGTTGAAGCGGTCGAGACTGACTCACCGGATGACGTGGCGGACGCCCTGTGCAGCGCCAGTCGCCGTGGGGTGACGCGCGTCATCAGCATCGGCGGCGACGGAACCAACCACTACAGCGTCAACGCCATCCTCCGCCACAACCACGCCCACCCACATCATCCACTCACCTATGCTAGCTTGCCGGCTGGCACCGGCCGCGACTGGTCGCGCGGGGCGGCCATGCCGCTGAGCATCCCTCAAGCGGTTGATTGGATCGCCAATGCGCGCCTGCGCTACGTGGACGTGGGGCGCGCCCTGCTCGATGGTCAGGAACGTTTCTTCCTCAACGCGAGCAGCGTCGGCGTCAGCGGGGAGGTAGTGAAGCGCGTCGAAGCATCTGTCAAAGGCGGGCGCGCCACCTACTTGAAGGCGATTCTGAAGGCGCTATTGACCTACCGCCCCACGCCGATGCAGATCGACGTGGACGGTCAGCGCTGGTTGGAAGGGCCGGTGTACCTAGCGGCGGTGTGCAATGGGCAGTTCTTTGGGCAGGGGTTGAAGGTCGCGCCGGACGCACAGATCGACGATGGCCTATTTGACCTCATCGCCGCGGGCGATCTGCGCCTGCCGGTGGTGCTGCGCCTGCTCCGGCAGATGTACCACGGCACGCATATCTTCAGCCCACACGTACAGCTTCAGCGCGGTAGGACTGTCACCATCACCAGCGCCACCGCCGACCCGCTCGGCCTTGATCTGGACGGCGAGGGGGCCTTTGCGCAGCAGGTTAGCTACAGCCTGCTGCCGCACGCGCTGGGGATGCACACGTGATCGGCTGCGGCGCGCGCTAGGTCTGCGCCACCACATACTGCCGCACGCCGTACTGGTCGATGATGAGCGGCACTTGCGGGCGCAGCTGGTCCGCCGGGGTGACGCTCAGCCGCTTGAACAAGTCCGTGAAGCCGTGCGGCTTGACGAGGAAGATATCACAGCTTTTGCTGAAAGCGCTGTCCATTATGCTGCGGTCGTCGTGCATGGTCGCCACGATCAAGCAGCACTCAGGGTGTTGACGCCGCAGCCGCACCAGCAGTTCAAGCCCGCTCATGTCGCCAATCTCTAAATCCACCAGCGCAGCAGACAGGACCGGCAGCAAGGTCATGACTGTGACGGCCTCTGCGCCGCTGCGCGCGCTCGTCACGGTGTAGCCGGCTTGGGTTGTTAAACGCTCGAAAAAAAAGCGGTTGGCATCAGTATCGTCAACAATAAGAACATTTTTTGTAGACATGCAATATATTTCCTGTGGTTTGTTGACTACGAATCAGTGGATGAGGCTGTGGGAGCGTCCTCCTCTTTAGCCGCAGGCAGCGGCTGCGTATCTGACGTGTTGGGCTTCTCTTGCAGCACAGCCACCGCTAAGCGCTCAGACGTGGACAGGCGCGTCAGCGCGTTTGGCACGTTCTGCGCATACTGCTGGAACAACTGCACCAAGTGCGGGATCGGCAGCGGCTTGGCCATGTAATCGTCGCAGCCTGCTTCTAGACAGCGCTCGCGGTCGCCGACCATCGCATAGGCCGTCACGGCCACGATGGGCGTCTGCACGCCCTGCGCGCGCAGGCGGCGCACCACATCCAACCCGTTCAACTCGCCGCTAATCTGGATGTCCATCAGCACCAGATCAGGGTTGACACTGTGAAAGCGCGCGAGCGCCTCCGTGCCGTCGACAAAGCTGATGACCTCATGGTTACCCATCTTGGCCACGCGCTTCACGAGAAAGACGTTCGCAGGGTTATCCTCTACATACAAGATGCGCATTTCAAACTCCAACAGCGGCCACTGGTTGATCTGCTTGAGTGGGTTGGCGGTCTTGCTCACGGTACAACGGCAGCGCAAAGTAGAAGGTGCTGCCGACGCCGACCGCGCTTTCCATCCAAATGCGCCCGCCCATTAGATCAAGTAGTTGTTTGGAGATCGCCAAGCCCAAGCCAGAGCCAGAACGCGCATCGCGCCCGCCCGCTTTGGCCTGTTGGAACTCCCTGAACAGCTTGTCGTGGTATTCAGGGTCGATGCCGATGCCGGTGTCCTTGACGGCCACGATCAGCTCATCTCCTTCCACGCGCGCGATGAGCTTGATGGACCCCTTGTCGGTGTACTTGGCGGCGTTGCTGTACAGGTTGAGCAGCACTTGGCGCAGCCGTGTTTCATCGGCCCACACGCGCGGCAAGTCCTCCGGCAGGTCTTTCTCCAAGATCACCGGCTTATTGCCGAGCAAGCCCTTGGTCGTGCTCATGGCGGCCAGCATCAAGGGCAGCGGATCAACCGCCGACATTGACAACTCGAGCTTGCCCGCGTCGACCTTTGCGAGGTCGAGGATATCGTTGATGACGTGCAGCAGTTGGCGACCGCTGCTGTAGATCTGCGAGAGGTCGCGCTCATAGGCGGGGGGCAGCTTCTCATCGTCGTACATGATGGGGAATTGCAGCATCGTCTCGCTGAAGCCGATGATGGCGTTCAGCGGCGTGCGCAGTTCGTGGCTCATGTTGGCGAGGAACTGCCCGCGGAAGTTCTTGGCTTCTTCGGCGGCGCGCTTGGCAGCTTCCAATTCGGCGTTGGCGTGCATCAAATTCTCGCTGAGCACTTCGCTGCGCTTGAGGCTCAGCGTCAGCTCTTGCCGCTTCTGGAACAGCTCATCGTTCACTTTGCGCTCGCGCTTGTAGTTGGCCAACGCCCACTCCGCCACCTGATACAGCTCACCCGAGACCTGCGCCGCGAAGGCCGCCGCCAGCAGCATGACGAAAACCGCAAAGCCTTGATGCGGCGTGGCGACGAACTGCCCCTGCTGCACGCTCGGCACGGCAAACGTCAGCACGACTGAGAGGATTAACGCCCAAATCGTACTCGTCGGTGAGATCAGCAAGCCCACGACGAAGACGATCACCGGGTAGACGAACACCAGGGTTTGCAGGGCCGTCTGGTCGCCAAACGCGATCAGCACGGCGACGGTCACCATCCCGCTCAGCGCGTAGATCCACGACGCCGCGTCAACATAGTTCCGCTTAAGAACAAACCGTGAGAGCGCTGTGCCTATCATCAACACCACACAGCCGAGGGCGATGCCAACGGTTCCATCTTGTGAGAGCGCCCGCGTGACCCCAAACGTGAGCACGAGCATCAACACAACGAACGCTGCCACAAATGTGATTTGGTTCATAGTGTTGAGGCGATCGACCTTGACTTCCGTTACGAAGTCGGAGTTAGTAATGGTTGTCGCAGCCATTTAAACGCTCAGTTTAAATCAAGTTAAGCAGTTTAAAAGTATTGTAACAAGTAATACGCCAACTGCAATAACTCCACAGCAAATCTACGCAAATCTCATGGCAAATGGGCCTGCGTGGTAATCGGCGCACGCAGACCCATCTCAAACCGAGTGTTACGAACCACAGCGCACGGTGACGGTCAGCGTTTCGCCGGCCTGTGACGAAAACGACGCGGAGAAGGCCGTATCTGCTTGGAAGGTGTGGGTGAGGACGCGCTGATCGCCGCTTTGGGCGACGATGCCAGTTACGGCGTTGAGGCGGATGAAGTTGTTGAACGACGGCTGGAACGTGCCGCCGCTCACCTCAAAGGTGACTGTCGTCCCGGCCGTGGCGCGCCAGATGCCGCCGACGTCGGTGATCGTGCCAACGGGGCTAGCAGGCTCAATCAGCGTAGCCGGGGCGGCCCCACACAGTTCCCCAGTGGCGGCGCTGGTCAAGCTGCCGGTGGGTGGCGGCGCGTCGGGGATCGTCGCGGCAGGCACGACTGGCGTCGGCAGCGCGTTCGGCGGCGTCGGCGGCTCTTCAACAGCGGTCACCTCTTCCGGCGTCGGCTCTTCCGTCGCGGCGGCTTCTTGCGGGGTTGACTGTGGCAGGTCAACCGTGGGCAGCGCCACCAAGCGCCCTAACAGCGACACGGGCAGGTTGCGCACTAGGGTCGCGTCGTAGGTGTCGGGCACGGGGGCGCTCGTCGCTTGCGATTGCCCGTCCATGCTGACGATCACCTCCAACCCAGACACCGCCTCTGAACGGAAGCCGTCGGCGATGAAGCGCGCTTCGCCCTCTAAGACAATCGCTGAGAAGTTGGCGTTGGGCTGGCTGCGGATGAACAGCGTGCCGTTGAACTCCACGATGACCTTGTTGATGCGCGTGCGCACGCGGCTGGATAGGCCATCGGGCGATTGCAGCAGTAGGCCGCTGTTGGGCGCGTCGGCGCAGGACGGATCGACGTCGCGGCTGCTGACGATGAAGGCCTGCATGGTGGTGAACTCCGGCGTCTGCTGTGCGATGGGGGTCGGCGCGGGCGTGTTCACGTCTACTACCGGCACAGTCTCGATGCCGCCAGCAATCTCCAGATACGGCGCGTAGACCCACCCCGGCGTGCCGAAGCCGTTGGGGATGACGACGCGCACCCATGAGCGATCCGCCAAGCGCCCCGTCACCGTGACTGACTCGCCGGGTCGAAGCTGCCAGAGCAAGTCCGCGCCGCCGTCCGGCCGACGACGAATGTTCAGGCCGAAGTCGGCGATCACGCGCCCGGTGCGCTGGCCCGCCACTTCCTGCACCACGTCGGCGTCATCAGTCACCGTCACATCGCCAAAGGCGATCACGAGCACGTTGACCAGTTGATTGTTGACCGTGAGCAGGCGCGGGCGCGCCGCGACTACCGTCAGCAGGCCGTTTTCCGTGTCGAGCGTGCGCAGCCGCAGGCTCGTGAAGTCGGTGATCGGTCGGCGATCCGCAGGCTGGGCGAGCGCTGCGCCCTCGGTGCGGGCGGTCGTCTCCACGATGCCGTTGCCGAGGCAGGCTTGGCCGTCCTGCAAGTTCTCACAGATCAAGCGCGCAGCGTTGAACGCGGCGGCCACCTGCGCGGGGCACGTGCGGCTGAGCGCTGAGGCCGCCGGCGGCGCGGGGTCAGGCGGCACAGGCTGCGGCGGCGCGGGCAGCGCGGGATCTGGCGGGGGCAGCGTCGGCTGGGCGGGCACTTGCGCCGTCACGCTGACAGCGGCCATGCCAAGCATCAACAGCCCAAGGACGAATCGTTTCATGGTGGGTCTCCC
>DAOUBS010000143.1:0-5254 GCA_034432435.1 Anaerolineae bacterium | reverse complement strand
TGGAACGCGCCACCCGAACGAGACAAAAATGCTGCTGGCGCGGGAGATTGTCAGCATTTTCCACAACCGTGAAGCGGCTGAGGCCGCACAGAAACGGTGGGATGAGGTCTTTCGCAGCGGCAGTCGTGATGCTGTTCCCGATGACATCCCGCAGCATGTGTTGACTGAACCGCGTCGAGTTGTGGATGTACTGCGCGATCTGAAGATGGTGAGCAGCGGCAGCGAAGCCAAGACGTTAGTTCAAAACGGCGGGATTCGCCTGAATGGAGTGGCGATTGATGACGCGCTGCGCCTGATTGAGGTGTCTGAACTGCCTGTTGTGCTGCAAGTGGGCAAGCGTAAGTTCGTGCGCTTGATTGCCGCAGAATAACGGAAAAGGCCCCGTGAAGACGGGGCTTGTCGTTAGGTTAGTCGTTATCAGCGAGCTGATCGCGCACTTGAAGATCGGTGTGGCGAATCTTCATTGCGAGGTCGGCGGCAAGGTTGCGCATCAGCTTGTACCCAAGTTGGGGGTAGGTATCACACAGCAGCATGAGTTTGTCGCGCGGGATGACGATAAGGTGAGTGTCGTGCATTGAACACCTTGCACCTGCTGAACGCAGCCCTTGATCTACAAGAGTGACTTCCCCAAAAGATTGACCGCGCCGCAAGGTGGCGATGGTGTGCATGGTGCTGCTGCGATTGCCGAGCACAGCAGGGGTCACTTGGATTTTCACCTCACCGCTAGCGATGATGTACATCTCAGCCCCCGGCGTGTTCTCCTCGAAGATAATGTCACCAGCTTGATAGTGGCGTTCACTACAGATCGAGGCGATTAACTCCAATTGTGCCTCGGACATTTCATCAAAAATGTCTGCTTGACGTAAGATTGCAACTAGAGACATAGATAACTCCTACTCTGCGCGCTCGACCTGCGCAGCCAAATGATGAAAGGAGTATACCATATGGTTCAGACTTGTGGTTAATTCAGCTTACCCCTTTTAAATGCGTGCAACTCGCAGATGGCTTTTATGAAAGTATCCAAGAACCGATGCTGCGAAAACGGTCGACTCGTGTGCTGATGAAGCCAAGCTGTACGCCTTGCACACGATCACGAACAGCGTAGGTGAACAGTGGGTGATAGAGGGGGATGGCGACAGCGCGTTCGAGGAACATCTCTTGAAATTGGCGGTAAAGCAAGGCACGATTGATGCCGTTTGGGTCACGTCGGGCGCGCTCCAGCAGTTCGCTGAGTCGGTCATCATTGACGCCCCCCCAGTTCTTTCCATCAGGGCTTTGGCCTGCGTGCCAGTAAGCGAATGGGTCAGGATCAGCGCCTTGTGGCAGTTCTACGATGGCTGCTTCAAAATCGGCAGCGGCGAGGCGTTCAGCAAATTCGTCTGCGCTGAGCGGCTGTACGCGAACATCTAAGCGCAGCTGTGCCCATTGAATGGCGATCTGGTTTGCGAGGTCAACTAAAGCAGGGTCATCTAGCACGATGAGGCGAAGTTGATGCAAAAAACCTGCTTCTGCTTCAAGGCTTGGGGTGCTGATGTTAGCCCCCTCAAGCAAGTTGAGCGCATCACCGGGGTTGACCTCAGGGTAGCGAAGGCCAGCGAAATAGGCCCATGAATTCGGCATGATGGGGCTATTGGCGATTACAGCACGCCCGCTGAGCGACGCCTCCACCGGCCCAATACGATTTAGGCCTCTCAGCAGCGCGAGGCGCGCGCGTAGCTCAGTGAAGAAGCGCGTGCCCTCTGGCTCATTCCAGTTGTAAATGAGAACGCCGACGGCAGGCGACAGTGTTGTGTAGATGTTGACGTTGGGCATATTTAGCAGGGTAGGGCGATCGATTGGCTGTGCTAGATAGGCGTCAACGTGCCCAGCTTGAAGGTCGGCAATGGCCTCTGACGTTGTGTGATGGAGGACAAAGCTGATCCGCTCGATCTGCGGCAGCGCTTGGCCGCTGAAGCGGGCGCGGTAGACAGGTGAACGACGCAGGTCAACTTGTGTGATGCGGAGATTATCATCAGCGCGTATGGCCTCCAATTGGTAGGGGCCAGTCCCAATCGGGGTTAGCATGAATGGATGTGATGCTAGATCAGCGGCGGTCGTCCCACTCAGGGCGTGCTCTGGCAGGATGCCCACTGTGAGCGTCGTCAGAAAGGGGGCAAGCGGCTGTGTCAGCCGAAAGCGCACTGTCCGTTCGTTGAGAGCGGTTGTTTCCACTGTGCGCCAGAACGCGCCCATCTCGCTGAGGCCGTCGAAGTCAGGATCACTCAGCAGGCTCATCGTGTAGACGACATCTTTTGCTGAAAAAGGAATGCCATCTTGCCAGCGAACGTCCGTCCGCAGCGTGAAGACGTACTCCAGCGCATCACGGCTGATGACCCAGCTTTCTGCAAGGTGAGGCACAGGCTCGCCGAATTCGTTGATTCGGACAAGCCCTTCGAAGATCAACGCGCTGATGTCGGCGTCTACTGGATTGAGCGCAGCGTAGAGCGGGTTGATCCGCTGGACGTTCCCGACGAGCGCCTCACGAAACGTTGGGATCTCGTCGGCGGATTCAGAAGGTGAGTTTATCACCGCTGCGACGGAGGCAGTTGGCTCTGCGGTGGGTTGGGGTATGATGTCAGGCTGCGTCGGTGATTCAATCAGTTCGGTTGGTGGGGGCGTCGGCAAGGTGCTGGAGGTGGTCATGCGGCTGAAAAGTGCCAGTACAAAGATGAGCACAGCTCCTAAAAATGCCAACCACTGCCAACGGTACTGCTGCATGCAACGCCCCCTAGACGAAAAAAGGTGTTTTAGAGGCTAAAACACCTGAAGCAGTTGTGTCAACGGTTGAGCTTATTGGCGGTTTGCAACAACCGAAAACAGCGAGATGAACACAAAGGCAATGCAGAGAAACACGGTGATTTGGAAGATCAGCTTTTCAAGCCCACGGCGCGTGCGCACAATGCCGCCACCAGCATCCCCACCGAGCAGCGAGCCAAGCGCCCCACCTTTGACTTGAAGCATAATCAGGAACACCATGATGATAGACACGATTGATGACGCTAGCAGTAAAACGCCTTGCATGCGTAAACACTCCTCGTTAAGGCTTTATTGGAAAGCAGTATATCATCCAACAGCACAAAGTTGAAGGGGGGCCAGCAGCCCCCCAACTCGTAGCGAAAGCTTGTCGCTACTGCGATAGGCTGTTGATGTAAGCGATCGCAGCGTCTAACTGCGGGTCGATGTCTACGCCATCGGTGGCTGGGTCATACGGCACCTCTAGATTGGGGATGATGCCAATGTCGTTGATCCAGTTGCGGTTGGGCGTCAGCCAGCGGGCGACCGTCAGACGGATCGCGCCACCGTTGGACAGCGGTTGAACTGTCTGAACAGTGCCTTTGCCGAAGGTTGTCTCACCGATGACGAAGGCTAGACCGCTGTCTTGAAGCGCGCCTGCGAACAGTTCAGATGCGCTCGCGCTGCCCTCATCTGTTAAGATGACGATGGGCCCGGTCACCCCTTTGTAGAATGCCGAGTTAACGTTGAAGGTGCGCTCGGTTCCATCCCCAAAAGCTTCAAACAATACCACCCCTGACGGCTTGAAGATGCTGGTGACTTCTACTACCGATTGCAGCAAGCCACCGGGATTGCGACGAATGTCGATGATGAGGGCACGGCGCTCATTCACTTGCAGTTCGTCGAGCGCGTTGCTCACCAGTTGCGGCGCGGTGGCCGTGAACTGAGACAGGTTGAGGTAAGCGATGTTGTTCTCGAGCACGTCGATTTCAACCACAGGGACTTCAAACCGAACGCGAGTGATGGTGAAAGTGACAAAGTCATCCCCGCGTTTGAACGTGATTGTCACCTGCGAGCCAGCCGGCCCACGCACGAGCGTCACGAGTTCGTTTTGTGAGATGCCGACGACGCTCCGTCCATCGACTTCCCAGAAGATATCCCCCGGCAGAACGCCGGCAGCTTCTGCCGCTGCACCACGGATGACCGAGACGACAAAGATGTTGCCGTCAGCGTTGGTGTCAACTGTCGCCCCGATACCTTCTACTCGTCCCTCTAGCCCTTGACTGCTGAGCGCGTATTGTTCAGGGGTTTCGTAGCTGCTAAAGCGATCTCCCAGCGCGTCGATCATGCCAGTCAGCGCGCCGTTGACCAGCGTAGGGACCTCGACCTTATCGGCGTCAACGAAGCGCGCGCGGATCACGGCATAGGTTTCTTCAATGATACTGAACGCCTCGTCTAAATCGCCCATACGTGTTTGAGCGGTGGCAGTGCTCTGATGACTACCCATCAAGAACCCAAAGGCAAACACAGCCACTAACATGAAAGCAAATTGTAACTTTGGCGTCTGGTTGCGGAGTTGGTGGAACATGGAGCTTCTCCAGAATGGTTTGCATGCTTGTATTATAATAAGGTTTCATGTAAATGTTACTGTTCTCTGAATGAGTAAATGCTGTTAATGAATCAGAATTTGATGGATGAAGCAATCGCTGTGCTCCGAGACTGTGTGCTGTCAGAGCGTCCGCGCAGTGAGTGGTTGAGAGCCATTATGAGCACACTTGACCCGTCTGATGAGGCCTGCTGGCTGAGCTTGCTGCGTGTTGGTCATGCCTTGTCGTGGGGCAGCCAGCAGCATGCGCTGCGCCACATTCAATCTCCCCCTTCGGCGCTTACCCCTCTGGCGTTGGCGCTGTACTGCCTTCTACAAGAAGACGTTGAACGGCGTGATGCTTGCGTCAGACTGCTCCCTGCTGAAGCGATTGATATTGTTTCGTGGGTGCTGGATCACGAGCAGAAGGGTCACAAGCAGCGTTGACGTGCGGATAATATGGGGTGAGAGCATTTGAAGTTGTGGAGCTTTCTTAATGCCAATACAAGCTCGTTTTTACATTGCGAGAACCAGCTTTTTCGCGTATACTGCAATCAAATAATTCGCTGACCGGGGGAGCCCAAGCGTTGGGCTGAGAGGGCATGAAATGCCATGCCGACCCTTGAACCTGATCCAGATGATACTGGCGTAGGGAGTGTGCGTGCTTGCGTTTCACGACCACCCCTGAAGCACCCCGTCAGGGGTGGTTCGCTTGGCCTCCTCGGCAGCATCTCTATCAAGTCAATGTGTGATAGGAAGGTCAAGCAATGAAACGAGTCGTTTTTCTCAGTTGTTTTCTGATTCTGGCTTTAGCTTCTTTTTCAGCGGCCCAATCGACGCGCACATTAGTGCTCATGACTCATGACAGCTTCAATTTGGACGAAGATCTAGTCCGTC
>DAOUBS010000142.1:0-2681 GCA_034432435.1 Anaerolineae bacterium | reverse complement strand
AGGATGGACTGATATTCTTCCACACTACGAGGGCGCATGAGGCCAACATCGAGGTGTCCCTTAATGATGGTGAGCGGGGTGCGAATCTCATGAGAAGCATCAGCAGTAAAACGGCGTTCCGCCTCAAAGGCGCGATCCAGTCGCTCTATCATGATGTCGAAGGTCTGTGCCAACTGTGCCAGCTCATCGGGCGGTCCGTTATAGGCAATCCGCTGATTGAGGCGGTCACCGTCGATGCTGGCCGCCATGCGTGTAATGCGTTCAACAGGGCGCAGAGCGCGATCGGCGAGGAATAAGCCGCCGCCTGCCGCCGTCAGCAGCACGAAGGGCGTGCCCAGCAACATCAAACCGGCGAGGCGTTCCAGCGTAGTGTACATCTCCGACAGGGACTGAGAAACTTGTAGCCAGACGCTCACGCGGTCGCCGCTGAACTGTATCGTGTAGCTATACAAGCGCCACGTGCCGAGACTGGTCACCAAAGTGGCGTAGCTGGGCTGACGGGCAACCCAGATGGGCAACTCCTCGTAGCTGCCGAAACCGTCCAGCACCTCTGCCGAGGCGCTCACCAGCCGCGCCCCGACGCCCGATTCGCTCAGGCTGTCATTCACGAGAGTGCTATCTAACTGTGGCATGAAGCGCAGCACGCCATCTTCATCGGTCAGGATTTGCCCCAGCGTTTGCGCGGTGGCCACTTGTAGGCTGATGTCAATCTGCTCAAGCAGTCTGCCGTGCATCTGCACGAGCAGGTACATGCCAAACCCTAGCAGCGTTGTCCCCAGCAGGAAGACATACCACAGCGTTAAGCGAACCCGGATCGTGGCAAACCTACGTATCATCGCTCAAGCGAAATCCCACGCCGCGCACTGTGTGGATCAGCGGCGGGCTGTCGTCCTGTTCAATTTTACGGCGTAAATAGCCCACATACACGTCAATCACCCTTGAGTCATGGGCATAATCCAGACCCCAGACGCGCTCGCCGATCTGAGTGCGCGTGAGGGTTTGATGGGCATTGCGCATCAGATACTCCAACAGCATGAACTCCCGCGAACTGAGTTCGATCTGGCGCCTGCCGCGCCGCACCGTGCGCTTGACCATGTCCATCTCCAGATCAGCAACCTGTAGCACGCTGCGCACTTGAAGAGGGGGGCGGCGGGATAAGCTTTCAAGCCGTGCTAATAGCTCACTGAAATCGAATGGTTTGACCAGATAATCATCGGCTCCAGCACGCAATCCACGCACACGGTCATCGACCGCATCAAGCGCTGTGAGCATCAGCACGGGGGTGTGAACGTGGCGCTCGCGCAAATCCGTCAGCAAATCCAGCCCCGTGCGCCCACCGGGAAGGCGAATGTCCAAGATGAGTACATCATAGGTCTGGCTGAGGATATAGCTCAAGCCGTCGCTAGCGTTACGTGCCCAGTCTATTGCATAAAGCGCCTCACGCAACCCTTGCCATACGAAGCGTCCTATCCCTTCTTCATCTTCTACCAAAAGTACTCGCATGTCCAGCCTCAACCCAAATCGAAGACAAACTAAGGGGAGCAAAACTCCCCTTGGTTTTAGCGCTCGTGATTTTAACGTGTCCTTAAGACGCTACCATCAATCGCGTCAATGACGACCTCTGCCCTTCTCCCAAAATCCACTTCCCATACAAGAGCATAGCCCTCGCGACGGCCCCCTTGGTGCAGTACGATTCTATAGAAGGGGATGCTCGGGAAGTACCCCTGCGCGATGTCCAGCGCCTGCTCAAGGCTGATGGCAGGCATGCCTATTGGCGCCCGGCTTGGCCCACGGCGCCCCCCCCATGTCTCCAGACCGAGCACCTGACCGGTCATCGCGTCCAAGTCGATAGAAATGCCGTTGCTCAGCTTAATGTCCCACGCCAGCGGTCCTGTGCAGTGGGTATGATCGAGCGGCTCGAGTTGGGCTTCGACGAGGAATGTGCCCGGATATTGTGCCTGCGCGATGCTCAATGCTTGTTCAAAGCTCACTGCGGGCAAGTCAAGCGCTACCAAAGCGGTAGTAGTCAGAGGCTGCCGGCCGAATGTAGTCAGAGGCTGCTGGCCGACTGAAGGGACGAACGCTGTCGGCTGCGGTGTGGCCGCTTGCACGCGCCCGGTGATCTCCCCGCTCTGTGCATCGACATAGATCAATGTGCCATCAGCTAGACGTGCTTCCCATACAGGTACGTTGTTTTGTTGAATGCGCTGGATCGAGACGATGGTCGCACCCGGATATGTCTCTGTGATGATCTGTTCTGCGCGCGCGATGTTAATCTCGTCCTGCGCAAGCGTGGGCATCGCCGTGGCAAGCGCCCCAATGATGATGACGACTGCTAATAGATGTTTCATGATCGATACTGCTCCTCGTTGTGCTTCTTGTCGTGTTTTACTCCGCTTTAGATACTAAAGGAGAAGTTCTCAAAAACGGTAAAGGCTTTGCAAGAGTTTTCTTACCGTGCTACGTCAGCAGCATTGAAAAGACTGTCAGCAAGCTGCAACACCTCTGGTTCTATGAGGAGATGACTTATAGAGTCAACAAGGTGCTAACCATCCGTTGTAGTTCCTGAAACGACAGCCATATCCAGTCGTCGGTTACCCCGCCGTTTTTTCTGACCTCTTATGCCTGCAACCTCAGCCCATTATTGAACAAAGTGTAGTGACCCCAAAAAGTTGGACACA
>DAOUBS010000141.1:0-3620 GCA_034432435.1 Anaerolineae bacterium | reverse complement strand
CGGACTCCATTCGCATATCTCAAGGATTTGACCGACGAGATACGCAGTGTGAACCGCCGCGAAGGATTCAGACCACAAACGAAAATCGGCGAAGACATCTCCGCCGATCCTCATCCAGAATGTTCGAACTGGATCCAAGTGAGCTGGGAGACCTGGACTCGAACCAAGAACGATAGGGCCAGAACCTATTGTTTTGCCGATTAAACTATCTCCCAATCTGCTAATACTATAGCAAATGCGCCGGCGTGGTTCAAGAGAGAATCTGTGAACCGCGCTCAACCTTCCGTCGGGATTGCAGCGCGCAGCGTTTCGATGGCCAGCTGAATGCGGCGGACGCTCTCCTCTCTGCCGAGCAGTTCCATCGTTTCAAAGGTCGGCGTGCTGACTGTCTGCCCTGAGACAGCTACGCGCAGCACCCCGAACAACTGGCTGTTGTTGACGCCCCATTCAGCGGTGACGGCGCTGAACGCCTCTAGCAGCGTGTTCGTGTCGAAGCTCGGCAGCGTATCGATCAACGCGAGGGATTTTTCCAAAATCACCACGGAGGACGCCGCGTCCATCTTCTTCTGGATGATCTTCTCGGCAGGGGCGGGCTGGAAGGCAGCGGGATCGGCGAAGATGAAGCCAGCCAGCGGCACGACATCCGCGAGGCGGGTGATGCGCGTCTGCACCACGGGGGCCAGCTTGAGCAAGCGTTCGTCGTCCACGGCTAGGCCTGCCTCAAGGAAGAACGGCTTCAGGTGCTGTGCGAGTTTTTCGGGTGGCAGGGCGCGGATGTATTGGGCGTTCGTCCACTCCAGTTTGGGGTAGGGGAAAGCGCTGTTGGCGGGGTTCACGTCCTCAAGGCGGAAGCGCTGGAGCGTTTCCTCTACAGTGAAGATGTCGCGCTCGTCACCGAAGTTCCAGCCGATGTTGGTGAGGAAGTTGATCATGGCTTCAGGCAAGATGCCTTGTTTCATATAGTCATGAACGAAGACAGGGATGATGTTGCCTTTTTCGTCGCGGGGTGGGTTGCGCTTGCTCATCTTGCCTTTGCCGTTTGGGTTGAGCATGACGGGTAGGTGGGCGAAGTGCGGCAGCGGCCAGCCGAAGGCCTGCCAGATTTGCACGTGCAGCGGGAACGACGGGAACCACTCCACCGCGCGCAGCACGTGGCTGATCTGCATCAGGTAGTCATCTACGACGACGGCTAGATGATAGGTGGGGAAGCCGTCGCTTTTGAGCAGCACCATGTCTTGAAGGGTGCTGTTCTCGAACACCGTCTCACCGCGGATGAGGTCGTGCACGACGGTTTGCCCCTCAAGCGGTGCTTTGAAGCGGATGACGTATTTCTCGCCGGCGGCTTCTTTCTCGGCGACTTGTTCAGGCGTCAGCGAGCGGCAGAAGCGGTCATAGCCGGGCGGCTCTTTGCGCGCCTGCTTCTCTTGGTTGACCCGTTCGAGCCGCTCTGGCGTGCAGAAGCATTTATAAGCTTTGTCGTTGTCCACCAGCCACTGTGCCCACTGCTGATAGTGGTGCAGCCGCTCTGACTGGACGTAGGGACCATACGGCCCGCCCACCTCTGGGCCTTCGTCCCACTGAAGCCCCGCCCAACGCAGCGCCTCCGTCAGGGTTTGCAGGGCGGTCGGGTCGAAGCGCTTTTGGTCGGTGTCCTCAATGCGCAGGATGAACTGGCCGTTGTGGGCGCGCGCCAGCAGCCAGTTGAAGAGAGCAGTGCGCAGGCCGCCGATGTGCAGCGAGCCGGTCGGGCTGGGGGCAAAACGAGTGCGAACGACAGTCACAGGGCGAATCCTCTCAGATAGTCAGGCGGCGGCGGCGCACGATCACGCTTTGGACGAGGCCGATGCCGATCAAAGTGAACATGAGCGACGTGCCACCGGAGCTGACGAAGGGGAGTGTCAGGCCGGTGACGGGCATTAATCGTAAGTTCATACCGATTGAGACGACTGTTTGAAAGAAGATCATGGCGGCCACGCCGTAGCAGATCATCGCGCCTAGTGGGTCGATGGCGTAGCGCGCGCCGCGCAGGATGCGCGCGATGACCAGGCCGATCACGCTCAGGGTGGCCAGCGCGCCGACCATGCCGAACTCGTGGGCGATGACGCTGTAGATGAAGTCGGTGTGGCGCACGCGCAGGAAGCGCCCCTTATTTTGTGAGCCGATGGAGTAGCCCTTGCCGGTGATGCCACCGGAGCCGATGGCGATGAGCGCTTGATCGACGTTGTAGCGCGCGTCGGGGTCGCTGTCGGGGTCGATGAAGCTGGTGATGCGCGAGATTTGGTAAGGCCGAAGTTGACTGAAGACGATCGGCAGGGCGATCAACCCAATGACCATGAACAGGCCGATGTGGCGCAGCCGCAGCCCGGCGCTCCACAGGATCGTTGCTGACACGACCAAGTAGATGATCGTCATGCCGAGGTTGGGCTGAACGAACACCAGCGCTGTTGGGATGGCGACGTAGATCAGCGCTTTGAGCACCGTCGTGAGCTTGTCCATCTGCTGGTAGCGCGTCGCCATGAACGACGCGAGGCAGATGATCAGCGCGATCTTGCCAATCTCAGAGGGCTGGATGCGGATGCCGATGTTCAGCCAGCGCTGCGCGCCAGCGTCGCCCTCCACGCCGAACACGATCACCAAGCCCAACAGCACGAGGTTGATGAGGTAAATCCAGTTGGCCAGGCCACCGAGGACGCGGTAATCGAGGAAGGTGAGGGCAATCATCAGGATGATGCCGATGATCGCGTAGTTGATTTGATCGGGCACGCGGCTGATGAGGTCGGGGTCGATGGCGTTTTGGGTGGCGCTGGCGATCATCATGATGCCGAACAGGACCAGCGCTAGTACTGCCCCCAGCAGGATAAAATCATATCGCTGCCATATGGAAACGTTGTTGCGATACATAAAGCTAACTTCTGATTGCGTCGCTCTCGGCTCATTTTAGATCAACGCCGGGCAAAGTTGGTAGGTTGAACCCCGTTCACTGGTCTGATGGTGGTGGCTCGGCTGGGTTGGAAGCGGTGACAAGGTCGGGAACGTCTTCATCTGGGTCGACCACCTGCCGACCAGCCACAAAGGGGATTTCCGCGCGAATTTGGCTTGTCAGGCGGTCGCGCTGTTCAAGGCTGATGTCCACGCTTTCATGGTCGATCTGCACATATTTGGAGATAACCGCCAATATTTCTGCCTTGAGTTCGCCCATCTTCTCTGGCGGAAGGCTGAAGCGATCGTGAATCAACACGACCTGTAAGCGTTCTTTAGCTTTTGACCCACTGCCAGGTTGATTTCGCCCAAACAGACGATCTAGGAAACTTGTCATTGCGGTTATCTCCCTACAAACGTTAGCTGCCACCGCCGAACAAGCGCGTAATTCGCGCGAACAACCCCTGATTTTCGTCCAAGTTCATGAACGGAACGTCCTCACCAGTGAGGCGTCGCGCGATGTTGCGGAAGGCAACCCCCGCGCGGGATCCTTCATTGAGGGTGACGGGCACGCCGTTGTTGGAGGATGGGATGACGTTTTCATCCTCTGGCACGATGCCGATGATTTTGATCGACAGAATCTCGCGCACGTCCTCAGCCGACATCATCTCACCCCGCCGCACCATCTCTGGCTTGAGCCG
>DAOUBS010000140.1:0-5041 GCA_034432435.1 Anaerolineae bacterium | reverse complement strand
GCGCACGGGGCGACCTTCCTCCTGAACACGCCCTACGCGCCAGAAAAGGTATGGGAACGCTTGCCGCGGGTCGCACAGCAGCACATCGTTGAGAAACAGCTCAAGGTCTACGTGATCGACGCGGTGAAGGTGGCGCGCGAGGCTGGCATGGGCGGGCGCATCAACACCGTCATGCAGGTGTGCTTCTTCGCGCTGTCGGGCGTGCTGCCGCGCGAGCAGGCCATCAGCGAGATCAAGAAGTCCATCGTCAAGACCTACAGCAAGAAGGGCGAGAAAGTCGTCCAGCAGAACTTGCAAGCCGTCGATCAGACGCTGGCGCACCTCCACGAGCTGCCTGTCCCCGCCGCGGTGACCTCCACCATCGCGCTGCTGCCGCCGGTCAGCGCCGACGCGCCGCCTTTCGTCCGAGGCGTGCTCGGCGAGATGCTGGCCCTGCGCGGCGATCAGATCCCCGTCAGCGCGATGCCCGTCGACGGCGTCTTCCCCGTCGGCACGTCACAGTACGAGAAGCGCAACCTCGCTGCAGAGATCCCCGTGTGGGACGCCAACCTGTGCATCCAGTGCGGCAAGTGCGCCTTCGTCTGTCCGCACGCGGCCATTCGCATCAAGGCCTATGAGCCGGAGCTGCTGGCCGACGCGCCGATCGGCTTCAAAGCCACAGACGCACGCGACGCCGAGTGGAAAGGTCTCAAGTACACGATCCAAGTGGCCCCTGAGGACTGCACCGGCTGCTCGATCTGCTTCGACGTGTGCCCGGCCCGCAGCAAGACCAACCCCGACCAGAAGGCGCTCAGGATGGAACCGCAGCCCCCGCTGCGCGAGGCCGAGCGCGCCAACTGGCAGTTCTTCAGCCACTTGCCAGAGCTTGACCGCCGCCAGATCAAGGTGAGCAGCATCCGCCAGCAGCAGGCGCAGCAGCCCCTCTTCGAGTTCAGCGGGGCGTGCGCGGGCTGCGGCGAGACGCCCTATCTCAAGCTCCTCTCGCAGTTGTTCGGCGACCGTGCCATGATCGCCAACGCCACCGGCTGCTCGTCGATCTTCGGCGGCAACCTGCCCACCACGCCGTGGGCGTGCAACGCCGAGGGGCGCGGCCCAGCGTGGGCCAACAGCCTCTTTGAGGACAACGCCGAGTTCGGCTTGGGGATGCGCGTTGCGCTCGACAAGCAGGTTGAGTATGCCCGCGAGCTGCTGCGCCGCCTTGAACCAGAGATCGGCACAGAGCTAGTCGAGGCGCTGCTCAACGCGGATCAGCGCGACGAGGCTGGGATCTACGCCCAACGCCAGCGCGTCGCTGCCCTCAAAGAGCACCTGCGCTACATCGCTGCCACGCGCAACGGCAGCACCCCCGCTGACCTGTACCGCCTGTTAGACGTGACCGATTACCTCGTCCGCAAGGACGTTTGGATCGTCGGTGGCGACGGCTGGGCCTATGACATCGGCTTCGGCGGGTTAGATCACGTGTTAGCCAGCGGGCGCAACGTCAACATCTTGGTGATGGACACAGAGGTGTACTCCAACACGGGCGGTCAGATGTCGAAGGCGACGCCGCGCGGGGCGGTGGCGCGCTTCGCCGCGGGCGGCAAGCCGCTCGGCAAGAAAGACCTCGGCTTGATTGCCATGAGCTACGGGCATGTCTACGTGGCGCGCGTGGCGATGGGCGCAAAGGACGAGCAGACGCTGCGCGCCTTCCTTGAGGCGCAGGCCTACGACGGCCCGTCGCTCATCATCGCTTACAGCCACTGCATCGCCCACGGCATCGACATCGGCAAGGCGCTACACAATCAAAAAGCCGTCGTCGACAGCGGCCAATGGCTGCTCTACCGCTACCACCCAGAGAAGGCCGAACAGCCGCTCACACTCGACTCGCGCCCGCCCAAGATGCCTCTGAAAGAGTACCTGTACATGGAGAACCGCTTCCGCATGTTAGAGCAGAGCCACCCTGATAAGGCGGCCACCCTATTCGAACAAGCCCAGCGCGACGTGCTGGCCAAGCGCGCTTTCTACGAGTACATGGCCTCGCGCCCAGCGCCCAGTGAGTGACCTCTCACGCAAGGCTTAAGCGCGGTTCACATCAGTTTAAATGGGCGCGCTTAAACTAAAAGTGCGTTTAACAAAACGTGGCTAAAAGATACAACATATCTTGAATAGCCCTTCCCTCCTGACACTCACCGTGCCCCCCCTCGCGGTGAGTGTCTCAATTTAGCGCCCTGTTAGGTTCAATTTCCCCGCTTCAGCGCGTCTAATAAGCAAGCTCTCGGCACACAAGAGCGCTGATCACACTCCAGAAAAGGATATGTCTATGCCTCAAACAACTGTCACCTTACGCGAGGGCTACAAGGCGGAGATCCGCTCTCGTTCGCACGTCTACTATGCCGATGAGCCGACTGAAGCCGGCGGCACAGACGCGATGGCCACCCCGACAGAGATGCTCATGGGGGCGCTTGGCTCGTGCATTGCCATCACCTGCAAGCTCTACGCGGAGCGCAAGGGCTGGCTGCTGGAAGGTGTTGAGGTGCGCCTCGACTTTGAGCGCTTCAATGGCAAGGACTACCCCGCGTATGAAGGGGATGCCCAGTTCGTCCACGAAATCCGCGAGCAGATCACCTTCTACGGCGACTTGAGCGACGAACAGCGCGAACGCTTGATGGACATGGCCAGCAAGTGCCCCGTCAGCCGTGTGATCGAGTTCCCGGCGTTCTTCCGACGGGTGCTGACCGAACCGGAGCGCTAAGGCCTCTCGATGCGGTCGAGCGTCTTATCAAACGTGGGGGGCTCGTCGTCCGGCGCGAGCTTGCCCGCGACGGCGTAGATTAGCACGCCGACCGCTGAGACGACGAAGCTGAGGATCAAGCCCAGCGCTTGCAGCGGGCCGAAGTAGAGGTCAACGACGAGGCTGCGCGGGTGGCTGCCAAAGCCGAGGATGTCCGCGAGGCCCGCCAGCGACGCGAACAGGATGCCCGTGTAGCACAGGCGCAGGCCGATGCTCTGGGCGAGGGTGATCGGCACGCCCCAATAGAAGCTCGTCTTGATGTAGATGATCGCCCCGTGCATGAGCAGCGACTGCCCCACCAGCAGCATCAGCACCTGCACGAGGCCGATGCCCGGGGTGGGCGGGAAGCCCGTCAGCTGGGGGAACAGCCCCATCAGGGCGAGCACTACCCCCAACGCGCTGATGGCAATGCCAACTTGTCCGAAGCGTCTCATCTCGTGCGCTCTCTGCCGCGTCAAGTCAGCGCCTGCCGCAGCAGCCGCAGCAGGTTGCCCGCCATGATGGCGGCTACGTCTTCGGCGCTGAAACCGTACCCGTCCAACAGCCGAGCCAGCTTCCACAGGTCGCCGGTCGTGTCCACGTCGAACGGCGCGTCCTCCAGCGATGAGGGCGACGCTAGATCGCTGCCGAGGGCGACGTGCGCGCTGCTGCCCGTCCACTGGCACACCCTGTCCACCATCTCCGCGATGACGCGCAGCGGCGGACGGCGATGGCCCGAGCACACCGCGTCTGACAGGTGGAGCAGCCGCAGCGCGGCCACGCCGTCGCGCTCTGCCAGCCGCTGGATCATGTGTCGGCTGATGGCGTCGCTGTGCTGCGCTCTGTCCTCAAGGCGGGCGTGGCTGACCAGCAGCGGCCCGTCATAGCGATCGAGGATTTCGTGGGCGGCTTTGGCGCTCAGGCGCTGTAGGTCAACGATCGTCCGATAGTCGGCCAGCACGTCCAGCAGTTCACGGCCTGCTTTGCTGAGGCCTTCGCCGCGCGCGTCGCAGTCGTCGCTGTAGCGCGTGGACGTGTAGGCCAAGCCCACACAGCGCACGCCGCGCGCGTGCCACTCTTCAAACTGGCGCGGCTCAAGGATCGGTTCGGCTCCGCTCAAGCTCAAGACGAAGCCCTGCCGTCGCTGGTTGAGCGGCACATCGGGCCACCACGTGCTCAACACTTGATCGAGGTCGGCAGCCGTTTGAATTAGCCAGATCTGATCTGTCTTGTCGGCCAGCGCTTGATAGACATCCCACTGGCGCAGCGCCACCTGATGCGCCTGCTTGGGGGTGTCATAGTGCATGGCGGGGGACGCAGGATGCTGTTTGGCGCGGGAGAGGGTGACGATGGCAGCCAAGACGACCGCCACCCGCCCCAGCAGCGCGTCTGGCAGCCCCGCGCCCGAACGCCCCGGCGGCAGTGTCAGCGGGTGGCGCAGATAGTCTACCCCGCTGTACAAGGCTTGCAGCGCGATCTTCTGGTGCGCGTCGACGACGATCCGCGGCGGGATTTCAGGCTTCTCTAAGGTCATGTTTACGAAAACAAACTATCCTCATAAATGCAAGTATACCTTACCCTGAGACAAGGAATAGTGTCCCATGCCCAAAATTGGCGAGATGGCCCCTGATTTTGAACTGCCCAACCAAGATGGGAAGATGGTGCGGCTGAGCGACTTCCGCGGCAAGCGCGTGATCTTGTTCGCCTACCCCAAAGCCAACACGCCCGGCTGCACCAGCCAAGCGTGCGGCTTCCGGGATTCGTTTCCGCTTTACGAGGGCAGGGACATCGTCGTGCTCGGCATCAGCGCCGACAAGCCCAAAGACCAGCTCAAATGGAAGCAGAAAGAGAACCTGCCCTATGACCTGTTGAGTGACGAGCGCCATGAAGTGCTCTCGCAGTGGGGCGTCTGGGGCGAGAAGAAGTTCATGGGCAAGGTCTACATGGGCGTCACTCGCTCGCATTGGATCATCAGCCCCGATGGGATCATTGAGGACGCGCAGATCGGCATCAGCCCTGCCGACAGCGTGAAGCGCGCCAACGAGCTGCTGATCAAGTGAGGCTGACTAAATCCCGCAGCTTTTATCCCAAATATCCCTAATGACCTCAGGAAATCGCAAAGTATCCCACTTTACCCCCACAATGCAGACGGTTTCCCAACCCGTTTGGGATAAAAATGTGCTGGCAGGGGCACGGCGCGCCGTGCCCGCTGAAGGCATTGGCCGATGAGCCAAGCCGCGCTGATCTTCCCGCACCAACTGTTCGCGCAGCACCCCGCGCTCAGCGCTGAGC
>DAOUBS010000139.1:0-7380 GCA_034432435.1 Anaerolineae bacterium | reverse complement strand
TCATCAGCGGGCGCTTGCGCGTGTTATCGCGGTCGATGTACTCAAGGTCGAAGCGCTCGGGCAGGTTGGGGTCGATCTGCACCGTGCCAAGCTGCCAATCGCGCTTGAGCGCGTCGCGGAAGACTAGATCGAGCTTGGGGCCGTAGAAAGCCGCCTCACCCTCTTCCACCGTGTAGCGCATCCCCATCTGCTCGCAGGCGTTGATGATGGCCTGTGTGGAGCTGTTCCACAGGTCATCGCTGCCGACGTATTTGGGCGACCGCGGGTCACGGATGCCCACACGTGCGCGGAACTCGGTCATGCCCAGCGAGCCGAATACGAACTGTGCCAGCTCCACGACTTTGATGAACTCGGCCTCCACTTGGTCTGGGCGGACGAACAGATGCGCGTCGTCCACAGTGAAGCCGCGGACGCGCGTCAGGCCGTTGAGCTGGCCGGCTTTCTCGTAGCGGTAGACCGTCCCAAACTCGGCGAGACGGATCGGCAGTTCGCGGTAGCTGTGCGGTTGGTGCTTGTAGATCATGATGTGGTGCGGGCAGTTCATCGGCTTGAGCATGAACTGCTCGTCGTCCACGTCAATCGGCGTGTATTGGCTGTCGGCGTAGTAGGGGTAGTGGCCGCTCGTTTTGTACAGGTTCAAGTTGCCGATGTGGGGCGACACGACGTGCTGATAGCCAGCCTCGGCTTGGCGCTTGCGCAGCCAGCGTTCGAGCGTGTCGCGCAGCGTTGCGCCGCGCGGCAGCCACAGCGGCAGCCCCTTGCCCACCAGCGGGTCGATGATGAACAACTCCAACTGTTCGCCCAACACGCGATGATCGCGCTTGCGCGCCTCTTCCAGCCGATGCAAGTAGTCTTGCAGCTCCTCGGGCGTCTCAAAGGCCGTGCCGTAGATGCGCGTGAGCTGCTGGCGTTTTTCGTCGCCGCGCCAGTACGCCCCTGACGGCGGACGGAAGCTGATGTTGATCGCGTTGGGGTTGATCTCTTTGGTGCTGGCAACGTGCGGCCCACGGCACAGGTCAGTAAATTTGTCCTGCGTGTAGACCGTCAGCGTGGCGGCTGGGGCTTGAACCTGCTGGCCGTTTTCGTCAACGCGGCCATTCACCAAGTCGTCGATCAGCTCGAGCTTGTAGGGCTGGTCTTTGAACAGCTCGCGCGCTTCTTCGGGCGTCACCTCGCGGACAATGAAGGGGTGGTTGCCCGCGATGATCTTCTTCATGCGGCTTTCGATCCACTTGATGTCGGCGTCCTCAATCGGGCGCGGCAGTTCAAAGTCGTAGTAGAAGCCATCTTCAATCGGCGGGCCGATAGTGATCTTCGTGCCCGGCAGCCGCTCGAGCACGGCCTGTGCCATGATGTGCGCGGCGCTGTGACGGATGCGATAAAGCTGGCTGTCTTCGTAGCGTTCCTGCATGGTGTGTCCTCTCTCGGTGGGGCGTCGGCCTTGCGCCTCGTCGATTATAGGCCGCTGCAGAACAAAAAAAAGGGATGCATGCGGGCATCCCTTCAGGGTGCGGCGGGTGATGTCGTGCTCATTCGTTGACGAGCAGCACCTCATTAATCACGACCGCGGCATGTTCCTTCGTTGCCCGTTTTTGATCGCGCTGGCTAGTTCGCATAATGCGCTCGGCTTCGGTCTCGGTCACGCGGACAAAGTAGCTCTCGAACACGTCGAGCGCTAGCAAGTTGTCGATCGTGTCCTCAACGACGTCTTTTATCAGCGACTCAACGACGACGTGCACCGTGTCGATGACGGCGTAGCGCACACAGGGCGCGTCCTCCAACTCGCGCGCGACGGCGTAGTTGAGATCCATCTGGCGTTTGATGTAATCAAACGTAACAAATGTGGCCGTGTAGATCAGCCCATCGTCCATGCGCACGAGCACATCACAGGCGTCTCTCTCACGGTGCATCTCGAACCAGATTTTCTCTGGGGTGTGGATCACGGTCTCAATTGAATCGATTAGATCAATGCCAACGTGTGACATCGTAAATTCCTCGATAAGACTTATGCTTCTCTAAACTGTCAACAGTATAGCGCCATTTTTTCACAAAGACACATAAGGAAATATAAAGAAAGTGGCAAAATCGGCGGTTTGTTGAGGAGATTCCATGAGAGGATTCCAAACGCGCGGCCGAAGTGCCCCACAGAAGTGAAAAATCAGTCAAGCGTTGGCCCGTGCGCCGCGCCTAACGTAGGGACGTGGCCTGTCGCGTCCGCGGTGGCCTCATCCCTCACCCCGTCTCCCACGCGAGAAGGGTGCAAAAGTCTCCCCCTGATGGGAGCACTCAAAGCAGCATTTTGGGAGGATAAGGCTTTTTAGAAGCGCGTGTCCCCCCTCTCACCATTCCTCCAAACTCCCATCCGTTGACACTCATCAGGAATAAATCTACAATCCCATTGGACTAATTGTGATTCATTACGGCGCTGGAGGCCTGTCTGTATGCAAGCTGGTGAGAGTTTCCGCCTCGTCGTCAGGCGTGGGCCGCAGCCCAACCAAGTGTATGAGCTGCGTGACGATGTAATCAATCTGGGGCGAGACATCACCAACACCATCGCCATCAACGACCGCGAAGTCAGCCGCCATCACCTGCGCTTCACCCGCAGCGGCGACACCTACATGATTGAAGACCTCGGCAGCACGAACGGCACGTTCATCAACGGCAAGCGGCTGTCTGGCAGCACGCTGTTGAAAAACGGTGACATGATCGGCCTGGGCGAGACGGTCACGCTGGGCTTTGAAGTGGCGCGCCCCGGCAGCGCCAACCCCTACCAAGCGCCGTCCCCTGCTGCGGCTGTGCCGCCAGTGAACCCCTATCAACCGCCGCAGGCTGCGCCTGCTGCCCCGCCTGTGCCGCCAGTGAACCCTTATCAACCGCCGGCTGCCCCGATGCAGCCGCCCCCAGCTCAGCCGATCCAGCCCGCGGCCCCCGCCAACCCGTATCAACCGCCGTCGGTGCTGCCGCAGCCACAGACGCCCTACCAAGCGCCGCCCGCGCCTGGCTATGTGCCGCCCAGCCCTGACCCCTACGCGCCGCCCCCCTACGGCCAACCTGACCCTTACGCGCAGGGGTATCAGGATCCGCAGTACGCTGCTTATTACGGCCAGCAGCCCGGGGGCTATGGCGCGCCCCCACCGCCCGGCTATGACTACGACCCTTACGCCATGCGCGAACAAAATTCTAGCCCGCTGCGGCCGATCTTGATCGGTTGTGTGGGGTTGATGGTGTTCTGCTGCGTTTTGACGGTCGGCGTGTTTGTGGTAGTAGATACGCTCAACCTCTACTGCCAAGTGCCGGTGTTGAACTCGATCCTGCAAGCGTTAGGGGTGCTTCGCTGCAATGTCGGCGTGTAGCCGCTAGGCAAGCCCCAACTCACCCCGCAGCGCGGCCAAGAACGCGGCCTCGCGCGGGGTGACCTTTTGCCCCGTGCCGAACAAGCCCGGGCCAGCCGCCGCGATGCGGCACTCGGCCAGCTCGTAGAGAAAGCGGCGCACGTCATCCGCGCCGGGCAGCACAGACAGCGCTGCCTCCAACGAGAAGTCTTTGGGCAGGCGCGGCGGCGTGTCCACCCGTTGGATCATCACCTGCGCCAGCCGCGGGACCACGTCATGATGCGGGTAGCGCAGGTGCGCCTGTTCCAGCAGGCGGCGCACCGCCAATAGCTCGAGCACCTTGCCGACGTAGGTCGACTGTGCCGCCTCACCCGCCCGGTTGAGAACGTCGAAGGCATAGGCCGCTAGCAGCAGAATCGGATCCATCGGACGCTCCCGTCGATTGATTGTGCCCGTATGCTTGGTTGGCCGCCTGCAACTGAGCAGGCGTCAAAAGTCAAAATCAGCGATGATTTCGGCAGTGATGACCAATGGTAGCCCCATCTTGATGACGCTGCCTACGACCTCTAATGTGCCGAACTGCTGCGTCTCGAAGCGCGCTGCAGCCGGCTGCATCGCCCCCGTGACCGACGCGACCAGCGCTTCCAACGCCACCGCGCCGACGGCCCGCGGGTTCCACGTCACCAGCTCGGCTGCACAGCCGCTTTCAATCAAGGTGCGCGCGTCGTTCGGTCGGCCTACACCCGTCACTATCACCACTTGATCCGCGCTGCCGGCCGTGGCTGTCTCGGCATTGAGCGGGCAGCGCTCGGTGTCGATGACCGCTTGGCCCGCGCCCACGAGCAGCATTGAATCGAGCGCTACAATCGCGTCCAAATTGTCCCCGTGGGTGGAAATCAATTCCGCCGCAGCAGCCACTGCCGCCTCGTAGTCATCGGCCACTTCAACCGTCTCGAGCCACGTCAGATTCGGGTGACACTGCTCAAGGTAGGCTTGCAGTTCTGCTTCCCATGCAGCGTGCCCAGCGCTGAGGACGGCGAAGCGCCCCTCACTCTCAAGCTGGCGCGCCAGCGATTCTCCCAGCACATAGGCCAGCGCGTTGGGTTCCACTGTTTCGACGAACCACGCGCGCGCCTCCGGCCCGGGGTCAAGCTCATAGGCTACGACCCACACGCCCGACGCGATCAACTCGCTGAGCGTTGGGGCCAGATCAGCGCTGATCGGCGCAATCAGCACCCCACTCTGCATCGTATTAAAGTAATTGCGGAGGATCCGCGCCTGTTGGGCGGCGTCCATGCGCGTAGGGGCGTCCGTGGTCAGGGTGATCGTTCCTAGCCGTCGGCTGGTTTCCTCAGCTCCTTGCGCTGCTTGGCTGAAGTAAGTGCTGCTGATCAACTGCGGGATGTGCAGCAGGTTGAGGTTGCCCACGTCCATGGCAAACGCTTCAGGCGCTGCGCCATCATAGGTTAGTGGCGCGCGTTGGGGCGGGGTTCCATCACAGGCATAGGGGGCAGTCATGGGCTGCTCAGCAGGTTCTTGAGCAGCCGCTTGCCAAACGAGCACCGTAAGAGCACACAGCACCAACCAAAAACGTCTCATGAATAGAATCTCCCGAGTTAAGAGGCTGCAGGGTGGTATGATTTGCAAATTATATCAGTCTACCAGCCCTGCTTTTAGTGCAACTGTGATGGCCTCAGCACGAGTGGCTACGTTGAGCTTGGCCAGCAGGCTGCTGACGTGAAATTTAACTGTGGAGCGGCTGATGTACATGCGCTCGGCAATCTCGGCGTTAGTCAAGCCTGCCGCCACGTATTGCAGCACTTCGCGCTCGCGCTCAGTGAGGTTGTAAGACGCCACAGTAGGGCGCGTCGCGGCGGCGATGAGCGCCTGCGTCGCCTCTGATGAGAGGATACGCTCACCGCGGGCGGCGGCGCGCACCGCCCCGACAAGTTGATCGAGGTTGACATCTTTTTGCAGGTAGCTCAGCGCGCCGGCTTGCAGCGCCGCCGTCACAACGTCGGTCTCGCTGGCGCTCGTCAGGGCGATGATGCGAATCTGCGGCATCTGCTCGCGCAGCAGGCGGATGGCCGTCACGCCGTCCATGACAGACATCATCAAATCCATCAGCACAACGTCCGGCTTTACGTTAAGGCACACGTCAATTGCCTCTCGACCGTTGCGCGCTTCACCTACAAGCTCTAAATCGTCAAACGATTTAAGGAATGAGGACAAGCCACGCCGCACCATCTCGTGATCGTCGACCACCACCACACGGATTTTGCTATCACTCATGCCGACCTCTTGTTTGCTGTCCAGCCGACCACGTCGCCACGATTTCTGTGCCGTGGTTGGGGCGGCCATTGATCGTCAGTTGGATGTTGGTGGCCGCAGCGCGCTCGCGCATGATGCGCAGCCCGAGCGAGGTCAATCTTGCGTCGTTTGGGTCAAAGCCAACGCCATCATCCACAATCACCAACTGTAGACCTGCTTTCACTTGCTCTAGGGTTACTGTAACGCTAGTTGCATGGGCGTGCTTGACGATGTTATTAAATGCTTCCTGCGTGATGCGAAACAAAGCCGTCTTGACCGGCAAAGGGCATGTTATATCTTCAGCTAATTGTAACGTAATATCCAACTGTGTGCGATTCGCTAACGCGCTGGCAAGCTGGCGAACTAGCGCGGCAATGCTGGCCTGCTGCAAGCCCTCTGGTTTGAGTTCCAGCAGCAGCGTCCGCATCTCGGCGAGGGCGCTCTGCGTCAGCTCGCGCAGGGTGTCCAGCTCGCCCTGTATGCTGGTGGGGTCACGCTGCCACATGCGCTGGGCGGCGTCGGCAATCGTCGTCGCAGAGAAGAGGGTCTGCGTGACGGAGTCGTGCAGATCGCGCGCCAGCCGCTGCCGCTCCTCAATTGTGGCCAGCTCCTGCGCGGCGCGGTAAAGGTGCGCGTTGTGTAGCGCCAGCGCGGCATGGGTGGCAAAGGCGGTTAGGCGCTCGGCGTCGTCCTCTTGGAAAGTGGCATCGGGCGTGAGGCGCTCCACGGTTAAGATGCCGATGACCTCGTTTTCGATGAGCAGTGGCACGCCCAAGAAGGCCGAGTTTTCCTGCAAGCCGATGAGTGCATCGTGGGCGGCATAGCTGCCCCACGCCCGCATGACTGGCTGGCGAGACGTCAAGATGCGGTGAAGCTCCTCCACCGCGTCGTGCGGCACGCGGTAATCGCTCAGCGCGTCCCACCAGCGCTCGCTGAAGCCGCTGCCATGTTGGAACACCAACCTCTCCCCTTCAACGCGCAGCAGCAGCGCGCGGTCATGCGGCACGACAGTGCTGAGGTTGGTCATGATGCGCTCCAGCACGCGGTCAAGGTCGAGCGTGCTGCTCATGGCAAGGGCAATGTCCGCTAGCGCCAGCGCAAATCGCCGCGATTTTTCAGCCGTGATCTTCAAACGCTGCTGTTTGAGCGCCTGCTCCATTGTGTGGGGCAGCTTTCTGAGGTAATGGCCTTGAATGTCTTTTACCACGTAGTCCGTGACCCCTGCTTTCAACAAACGAACGGCAAGCTCTTCGTCGCCGGCCCCGGTTACGACGATGATCGGCGTCTGGTGCACTAACGGCAGCAGTTCCAGAGCGGTTTGCCCCTTCACTCGAAAATCGGCCACAATCAGGTCGTAGTTGGTGCTGTACCAGGCCTTAAGCGCCTCTTGAATCGACGTATAAACATCGCACTGTACGCTGCGGTTCAGCGCAGCCAGCATGCGTTGGAAGGCACGGGCGTCGATCTCGTCGTCTTCGACCAGAAGCAGCCTAGCCCCTAACAACAGACTCATTCGGCTTCCCCGCAGGCAGTGTGAAGGTGAAGGTCGTCAGGCCATCGCTCGACACGTTGACCACTCCCCCCTCGGTTTCAACAATCCGCTTGACAATCGCCAGCCCCAGCCCGCTGCTGCTGACGATGCGCGATGAGTGGAATTTTTGGAACAAGTCGAAGATGTGCGGCTGGTGCTCTGAACTGATGCCGGGGCCGTTATCCTGCACCCAGAAGCGCCACATCT
>DAOUBS010000138.1:0-24495 GCA_034432435.1 Anaerolineae bacterium | reverse complement strand
TGGATGGGGTGAAATGGGGCGGTGCGCAGCGGCGGGCGGACGAGGTTGCCGGGCAGCTCCACTGCGCCGCGCAGTTGGCTGATGATCCCCTCTTCGCCGGTCTGGTAGTACAGAAAGCGCCACGCCGCGCCTTGAAAGCGCAAATCGAGCAGCAGGGCGAGCGCCCCGCCGCCGATCAAGAGGAAAGCCAGCCCGATCGTTCTCAGTCGCATGGCGGCATTATACACGGCTCAAGCCGCAGGCGTAGAGGGCAGGCAGATGGCTGGGCCTTCTGGCGGGTAGACCCACGTCTGCGGCAGGTCGGCCTCGCGCGTCATCTGCTGAAACTCTTCGTAGATCGCCAGCAGCGCCGGGCAGTCGCCGAGGATTTCGGCTGCCTGCCCCTGAAAGTACCAGCACTCGAAGCGCCGTTCCAGCACGGGGCGCTGCGCCATCTCCAGCGTTGTGCAGCGGTGGAGCGCCTGTTGCGCCAGCCGAAACTGCCCTTGCAGGTAGTACTCACGCCCCAGCGCATACCACCCCGGCGAAAAGTTGGGGGCGCGCTCGGTGACTTCGGTGCAGTAGTTGAGGGCGGCCTGCGTCTCGCGGCGCTGGCTGCTGAGTTCGCACAAGCGGAAGCGCGCCTTGACGTTGCCGCTGTCGTAGGCTAGCACGGTAAAGTAAGCCGAGGTGGCCGCGTTGTAGTTGCCCAGTTGCAGCGCGTAGAGTGCCCGCTCGAAGTAGAGCGGCAGGCCGCTGCGCCGCTGGCGGATGGCCTCATCGGTGGCGTTGAGCGCGTCTTGATAGCGCCCCAGCCGCGCCAGCGCGAACGCGCGCGCGCGCCCCGCCTCCCAGCGCAGTTCTGGCTGCGCCTGCGTCAGGCTCAGCGCAAAGTCCGCCTCGCGCAGGCCGGCCTCAAACAGCCCATTGCTGGCATACGCCCCTGCCAGCGTCACCCGCGCCAGCACGTTCTCAGGGTTGCGGTCGATGGCACGCAGGGCGTATTTGATGGCCTCGTCGTGTTGGGCATTTGCGTAGAGCGCGAAGGCGTGGATCGCGAGCACGTCGCGCTGAATCGTCGCCGAGTGCAGGGCATGCGTCGTCAGCGTCAGGGCGCGCTGGCGCGCGTCGTCGCGGTCAAAATCGGTCTCAGCGTAGTAGACCAGCGCGCGCACAAGGGACTCCAGCGCGCTGTAGTCTTGGCTGTTGGCGGCGACGAGACGCTCGCCTGCTTGGATGGCCGCCTCAAGCTGGCCGCTGACGAGGGCGCGGCGCACATCCTCTAGATCGGGCAGCGCGTCGACTGTAGCCGGCAGCAGCAGCGGCAGCCAGCGCTCGCGGACGATCCCAGCGATGCCGATCAAGACGAGCGTGAGCGCGACGAAGGACACGCACCCTGTGCGGTCTGAGCGGCGGCGAGCATAACGGCTGGGGCGGTGAAGGCGCATGGACGACCTGACACATAGATCATAACATACACTCTAACGGACACTCTTATGATACCGCGCTGGGGGCATCCGTGCCATGTGCCTGCACGTCAAGGCAGCCAGACGCTCAGGCAATTTGAAAAATTCACACGGAACGAAGCGGACACAGCCCAGTAGGGACACGACCTGTCGCGTCCGCGGGGCCTCACACCCGCAGCGATCTGTCGCGTTCGTGAATGGCCTCATCTCCTCACCCCCTTCTCCGCCGAGAGAAGGGGGCTTGCCGTGCTCGTGGGAACAGAAGAACAGACAGGACAGGCGCTGTCTCTACGACGCCGCTTCTGCAAGGGCGTCAGATGTATGACGCTGGATCGTCCTCGCGTGTCAAATTCACAGGCTGTTTTCGCTCGATGACTCGTTATAATTAAATCCAGAGTAAACTCCTCACTTTGGACATGTTGTGACCGACCCTGATCCTCACATTCGACCTGTCAACCTCAGAACGGACTTGCCCGCATTGGCTGACCTGATTGAGATGGTGTTCGCGCCGACGATGGACGAAGGCGGGCGCGCCGCCATCCGTGAGATGCGCTACATGAGCCGCATGGGCGCTGGGCTAACCGTGCTGGGGCGCTTGAATGAGATGATGCTGGGCATCAAGATGGGCTACGTCTGGGTTGAGGACGGCAACCTCATCGGCAACGTGTCGATCTATCCGGCCAACCTGCCGGGGGGCGATCATCGCACGTGGATCATCGCCAACGTCGCTGTGCATCCGGCGTATCAAAGGCGTGGCATCGCGCGGCGGCTGATGGAGATTTCGCTGGAGGCGCTGCGGCAGCGCGGGGCGCGCGCGGCCATCCTGCAAGTGGATTACCACAACCACATCGCCATCCACCTGTATGAGCGCTTGGGCTTCATCCGAGAACGCGCGTTCGACCAATGGCAGCGCTCGAGCTTTGCGCCTGTGCCGCCGCCCGTCGACACTGGCGTGTTCATCACGCGGCGGCGGCGTAGCGAGTGGGCTGCTGAACTGGCGCTGGCAGAGCATGTCCGCCCCAACACGCAGGGTGGCGTCGGCTGGCTCAAACCGACTGTGCCGGCCCTGTTTCGCAAAACGTGGCGCGACACGCTCAACGATTTGTTGAAAATGGCCAGCACCGAGCATCTCATCGTCCGCAGCGACGACGAGCGCGACATCCTAGCGACGCTGTGGCTGGACAATCAATTCGGCGTGTTCAGCACGCGCCTCACGTTGATGTACCTGCCGGGCATGATCCACGCAGGGGAGGCTCTGTTGACGAACGCTGTCCGCCGCTTGCGCAGCGCCACACTGTCCTTAGAACACCCACACGACGACCCCGAAGCCGCAGATCTGTTCCGACGGCTGAGTTTCTCGCTCGAACGCAGCGTGTGGCACATGCGGTTGGACTTCGCGTCTCCCCATCACGTGGCAAGCGCCCCATGAAGGGCGCTTCAGCCGTGGGCGTGGCTGTTCGAATTTAGCCACTCCCCGATGCGGAACTTTTACAAGTTTTTTGCGGCATATCTGCCCTGATGCCTTAAAGTTATAATGAATGCCAAAATCTGTGACCCTTAAGGCTCTTCTATGCACCCAAAGTCCCCCTTCAACGCGCGGATACTGATCGTCGATGATCAACGCGATAACCTAGAAATGCTCCAGCGCATCTTGCGACAGTATGAGGTGCACACGGCTAATAACGGTCGGGCCGCGCTAGCCAAAATTGAGAGTGAGAGCTATGACCTTGTCATGCTTGACATCATGATGCCTGAATTAGGGGGGATCGAGGCGCTCCAGCTCATCCGCAAGCAGTACTCAGAGATTGAGCTGCCGGTGATACTCGTCTCGGCGCTGTCCGAGCGGCGCAGCATCGCCAATGGGCGGCAGATGGGCGCCAACGATTACATCGTCAAGCCCTTTAACGTAGAGGATGTGCTAGCACGGGTCAACACGCTGCTCCGTTTGAAGCGCTTCGCCGATGAGCGGCAGCAGATGGTGCTTAGCTTTCAGCAGATGGTAGAGTGGCAAGAGCGCATCATGCAAGTGGCCTCGCATGACTTGCGCAACCCCCTCAACAACCTGCGGATGCTCGTCAACCTGATGAAGAAGAGCTTCGAGCAAGACCAAGCGACCTTGAACCTGCTGCAAATGATGGAATCGGGCATTCAGACGATGAACAACATCATCGATGAATTTCTCGACGTGCGCATTGCGGACGCAGTGGGCAGCGTTCAGGTGGAATTGCGCGAGACGAACGCCTTCAACCTCATCACGCAGATCGTTAACCAGTACGCGGTGGCGGCTTTCAACAAAGACATTCGACTCCACGCTAACAACATTGGTGGGGTCGTCATGGCCGACCCGAACCGCCTGAGCCAAGTGATTTCCAACCTCATCAGTAATGCGATCAAGTACAGCCCGCGCCACAGCGATGTGTGGGTGGAGACGCTCGTGCAGGACGGCATCTGGCAGCTTACCGTGACGGACAGCGGCCCCGGCGTCGCGGAAAGTGAGCGTCACCTGCTCTTTCAGCCTTTCAGCCAGATCAGCAACAAGCCAACAGCGGGCGAGGCTAGCACCGGCCTCGGCCTGTGGATCGTCCGCGAGATGGTGCACGCCCAAAACGGCGAAATTGGCGTCCACTTCCCGCCGGAGGGCGGCTCACAGTTCTGGGTGCAGCTTCCAGCTGTCACACAAAGTGATGTGAGCAATTCGGCTGCGGGCGTGTGACCCATCAGCCGTTTCCACCGAGGGCAAATGGTCTTATGGTCGTGTTGAAAAGCGCTCGGCCTTGTCGCACACTCAGCTTCAAAGAAATTACCACCTGAGGAAACCCGCGTGAAAATCGGAGTTTTGGCGCTGCAAGGCGCGTTCATCGAACATGAAAATATGCTGCGTCGCTTAGGCGCAGACCCCGTGCAAGTGCGCCTGCCGGAGCATCTAGAGGGGCTGGATGGCCTCATCATTCCGGGCGGGGAGAGCACCACCATCGGCAAACTGGCGACGAGCTACGGCTTGATCGAGCCGCTGCGCGCGTTTGCTCAGCAGCATCCGACGTGGGGGACGTGCGCCGGCCTGATCTTCCTCGCAAAGGACATTGGGATCGAGCATCAGCCTATCCTCGGCGTGATGGATGTCAAGGTCAACCGCAACGCCTTTGGCCGCCAAGTGGACAGCTTTGAGGTGGACATCCCGATCAAAGGTCTGGAGGGGGAGCCATTTCACGCCGTGTTCATCCGCGCGCCGCTCGTGGAGGCCGTCCATGCGGATGCGGACGTGATCGGCACGCTGGCGGATGGGCGCATCGTGGCGGTGCGCCAGCGCCACCTGCTCGGCACGGCTTTTCATCCTGAGTTGACGGACGATCCACGGTTTCATCAGCTTTTCCTCGATCTTGTTGCCAAATCAAACGAGTCACTCTAAAGTATAGGCGCGAGTCCATACTCAGCTGTTTTCGTTAACTTTGGAGAGTAGGAACATGCTCACAAATCTGGTCGTTACCAGAGCTGCTGCTGACGACTACGACGAAGAAGACCTCATCTCATTGGAAGAGCTAGAAGAGCAAGAAGAGGGCATCGAAGAAGAAGTCTACGACGAGGACGACCTCGACGAGGACTGGCAAGACGAGGAAGAAGACGACGACTGGGACGAGGGCTACGACGAGGAAGACGAAGACGACTGGGATGAGGATGAGGAAGGCTTCGGTGACCTCTACGGGGACGATTAAACGCTACCCCCAGGACACGTTAATCGATTGGAAAGAAAAGGGCAGTACCGTTAGCATAATCAAACTGATGAGGTGAACGATGCCCCCACCCCCGCGCCGCCCGTCCATCGGCTACGGCTTGTTGCTGGCGCTGCTGCTAGCGCCAATGCTGACGATCAGCTTTGTCGTAGGCGGGCCGGTGGCAGGTCTGCCAGTTGTGCCCTACGACCTGTTCGACTGGGTGGGGCGCGTCTTGCCCGGCGCGGTCGTGACGGCAGGGATTGACGCGATTGTGGCGGTGGTGCTGGCGCTCGGCTTGGGCGACGACATCGCGGCTGCCGCTAAAGTGGTGGAGCAGGGGCTGGCGGTCGTCATCTTTTACGGCTTAACGTGCCTCGTCTCAGTGGTGTTCTACGCGCTGCTCAATCGCTTGGAGCCGCCGCGTTCGGTCATCCCGGGGGCGCTGCTGGCGTTGGGCTATGGCATGCCGTTGACCATCATCAGCCTCGCCATCAACCGCAGCGCCACCGCCAGCCCTGCGGTGGCGGCGGTGTGGATGGCGCTGCTGTTCGGGGCGTGGGGCGTGCTGACCTACAGCTTTTATCAGTCGCTCGCTGATTACAACACGGCCGCTGAGCGCAGCGTGCGCGTGCGCGGCCTTAGTCGGCGGCAGTTCTTGGTGCGCATCGGGGCGTCCTCGGCGGTAGTCACGCTCGGCGGGGTGGCCCTTAGCCGCCTGCTGACCCTCACGCAAGCGCCCGTCATGCCTGCGGCGACGGCTGACCAACCCGCAGAGGCCGTTCGCGTGCTGCCCAACGCCGATGACCCTGTCATCCCCGCCCCCGGCACGCGCGCCGAGGTGACCCCTGTCAGCCGCCACTATCGCATCGACATCTCGCTTGTGCCGCCTGTGGTCAACGGCGAGACGTACCGCCTGCCGATCAGCGGCGCGGTGGCCAACCCTGTTGAGTGGACGCTCGACGAGATCCGCGCCATGCCCAGCCGCAGCGACTTCATCACGATGGCCTGTATCAGCAACCCCATCGCGGGCAGCTTGATCGGCACGACGAAGTGGACAGGCGTGCCAATGCAGTACATCATAGCGCAGGTGCAGCCGTTGGCGGGTGCAACCGGCCTGCGCATCGTCGGCGCGGACGGCTTCGATGAGTACCTCTCGCTGCGCATGATCGAGCAGGACGAGCGCATCATGCTCACCTACGCATGGGACGACGCGCCGCTGCCCGTCGCCAACGGCTTCCCGCTGCGGATTCACATCCCCGACCTGTACGGGATGAAACAGCCCAAGTGGATCACCGCGATTGAGGTGGTCGAAGAGATGGGCGAGGGCTATTGGGTGCGCCGTGGATGGTCGCCGACCGCAGTGGTGAACGCGACGAGCGTAATCGACACCATCGCCGCGGAGGCGGCCTATCAGGACGACGCAGGCCAACTGCGCGTGCCCATCGGCGGGATAGCGTGGGCCGGGGCGCGCGGCATCGGCGCGGTGGAGGTGCGCCTCAACGGCGGGGCGTGGCAGCCAGCCCAAGTGCGCGCCCCCCTCTCTGATCGGACGTGGGTCATCTGGCGCTTCGATTGGCCATATGAGGAAGGCCTGCACACGTTTGAGGTGCGCTGCTTAGAAGGCAGCGGAACGCCCCAAGTCGAGACGTTCCGCGATGTGCGCCCGAACGGGGCGACGGGCCTGCACCGCCGCCGTGAGCCGGTTAACTTGCCTATGACGCCAGACGGCGCCTAGCGGATACGTTCTGTGATGTAGTCGTACATCTGACCGCCCAAGTTGAGGTACAAGCGATACTGCTCCGCAGCAGCAGTGTTTTGCCCCTATGACCATAAGATGTTGGCTTAGAGCAAGACGGTATTAGTGTACTCCGGGTCAATCTCCAACGCGCGCAGTACAATACTCTGCGCATCTTTCAAGCGTGCAAGGTCGTAGAGGGCTGTACGCCCACGAGTAGAGCGCATAGGTGTAGGTGGGGTCAGCTTCAGCAGACCGTATGAAGAACGGGATCGAGCTTTCGACGTCCCCGCTGAAGTAGGCGATGTCGCCCAACCCTGACAGCGCAACCGCGTTGTTCGGGTCTATTTCCAGCGCGCGATTGTAAGCAGCTTCTGCTAGCGCGTACTCCTCGCGGACGATGTGGATGCGCCCCTTCTCGTTGTGATACAGGACGCTGTCGCTGAGTTCCAGCGCGCGGTCGATGCTCTCCAGCGCTTGATTCAAGCGCCCAGTAAAACGCAGCGCGCGCCTGCACGAAGTAAGAGTAAGCAAAGTTGGGGTCAAGCTGGGATCACCTCGAGCGTCTGGCGGTATTCACTGAAGCGGTTCAAGATGATCCCATACGTGACAAACAGCTGAAGCGCCTCAGATTCCAGCTCTTTGCCGCGAGGCAAGCTGAGGTAGGTCTTGTTGATCGCGGATTTGCGCGTCGATCAAGATGATCGTTGTGATCTAATGGAACCAATAGTTACACTATACTATTAAATTGCCCCCGCCTAACCTGACGATGGACTGACTTTCGTTAAGTTTGGCGCAACTGTCTGTAAATTGGTTCTACTTGGGCGGCGATGCTCTCCCACGTGAAGCGCTCTGCGATGAGCTGGCGGGCGGCTGCGCTCATCTGTTGGCGCAGCGCCTCGTCCGTCAAGAGGGTTTGCAGCGCCGCGCAGAACGCCTCTGGCGTCGGATCAACGACTAGGCCGGCCCCCGCAGCCGCGACCTCCGGCAGGTTGCAGCCGTGTGAGAGGACGACCGGCACGCCGCAGGCCATCGCCTCGAGCGCGGTCATGGGCAGCCCCTCGCCCACAGCAGGCAGCGCGAACACTGCCGCGCAGGCCAGCGCCGCCAGCCGCTCGGCCCCGCTCAGATAGCCGGTGAGGACGATGCGCGGGTCATTCAGCGCCAGCAGCCCCGCGCGCAGCCCCTCATCCGGCCCGACGATCAGCAGGCGAGTGTTGGGCAGATCGGCTTGCTGAAAGGCCGCCGCCAGCCGATCCGCCCCTTTGCGCGGGTGCAGCCGCCCCATGTAGAGGATCACCCGATCCGCGCCAAGCCCCCAGCGCTGGCGGAAAGGCGCAGGGTCGGGCAGGTCAGCGAAGGCGGCAGGGGTCACGCCGTTGGGGACGATGTGGATCGACAGGGGGTGCTGGCGCGGCCAGAACTGCGCCCACAGCGCGCGCACGTCGGTAGCCTCGGCCTCGCTCAGCGCGATTACCGCGTCCACGCGCTGGGCGACATACGGGCTGAGCCAGCGATCCCAACGGCGTTTGAGCGCGCTGCGGCCTGTGCTGTGCGTCAGCGTGCCGTGTGGCGAGAGGACGATAGGCACGCCGCGTTTGACGGCGCGATGCGACGCGATCACTGCTTCCACCGTGCGGAACTCGTGCAGGTGGAGCACGTCGGCGTTGCGCAGCATGAAATCGACCACGCTGCCGAAGCGGCGTGGCGTCGAGAGGTTGAAGCGCCCACGCAGCGCCGGCAGCACGTTGGCCACGCGCACGACCTTCACCCCGTTGAGCAGCTCGCTCTCAGGTTGGGCGCGTTCGCCCTGCTGGTTGAGCGCGTCCGTCGTCACGACGGTGACGCGCGCGCCCGCTGCTGCAGCCGCCTCGGCGAGGCCTTGCACTGCGCTCACCACCCCGCCGAAGGCATAGGCCGGGGCGTAGTAGGGGGTCACGTGCAGGATGTGCAGGGTCATCAGCGGCTCACAGGCAGGTCTGATTGAAGCGCAGCCAGTTGAAGCCAATCAAGTGATTGGCCGCAGCGATGCGCCAGACGCCGTCCGCGCTCAGCGCCTGCCACACGAAGCTGCGCCGCTGCGGGGCGACCTGCGCTTGGTTGCACAGCGCGCCGTTGGCGCTCACTGTGGCGATCTGCCCGCCGCTGCTGACGAGCGCCGCTCGCCCGTCTAGCCGCACTAGCGAGACGCGCCCGCGCACGTTGGGCACGTCCACCTGCCATTGTAGCGCGTTCGTCAGGTCGAACGCCCGTAGCGTCTGCCCGTCGAAGGCCAGCAGCCCGCGCTCGTCGCGCCACAACGCCGCTGAAGCCTCCGCCTTGCCCGCGTCCACCGGGTAGGGCTGCCAGCGCCCGTTCAGGTCAACCGTGTAGAGGCCGCCCCACGTGTAGACGAGCAGATCGCCCGCGCGGCTGCTGCCCAACGCGGCGGGCCGCCGCAGCGCTTGCCGCGAGACGATCACCCCGCTCGCCGCGATCTGGATCACCTCGTGCTCCGCGGTCAGCAGGCCGATGACCGCATTCCCGCTAACTTCTGCCACCGCCACGGCGGCCGGGGGCGGCACATCCGCCAGCCGCCAAGCGACCTCACGCCGCGTCTCGTCGACGGCGGTCAGCGTGTCGCCCGCGGTCGGGTAGACGCGCAGGCCGGCCGCGCTGAACGGCTCTGCGACCGGCTGCAAGCCGCTGACCCGCCACGACTCGCCCAACGCCCCCGTGCCCACGTCCACAGCTTGATACGTCCCATCGTGCCACACGACCCATGATCGCCGCTGAAACGCGACGACCGCCACCGCGGGGCGCTCAAGGCGGTTGCGCCACAAGACGCGGCCATCGGGCAGGGCGCGGCGCAGCTGATGGCGTGTGTCGAGGTAGAGCTGGCTGTAATCGTCCAGCACGACCGGCGCGCTCAGCACGCCGTGCAGAACGGGCGTGTGAAAGGCATGAGACGGGCGCAGCCACGTTTGCATGTTGAGGATGAAATCGGACGGCGCGTAGTAACCGTTCTCGGCGGGCGGGGCGGCGGTGTAGCCTGCGCCGGGCGTGTCGGGGTCTTGGGCGCGGATTTCGAAGTGGAGGTGCGGGGCCGGGCGTACCCCCGCGGCAATTGTGCCGACGGCCTGCCCGACAGTCACGCACGAGAAGCGCGCCGGAAAGGCGATCCCACCCGCCTCGCTCAGGTGGCCGTAGACGCTGTTCGCGGTGGTTCCATCGCTGAAGCGGTGTTCGACGATCACCACGCCGCCATCGCGCCCCCACGCGGTCGGGCTGCTGAAGCTGACACGCCCCGTCGCAATGGCGCGCACCGGCTGGCCGACGCTCTCCGCTGTGGTGAAGATCCAATCCTCGCCGGTGTGGTAGCGCCCTTGATGGCGCACACTGGGCACGCCGAAGGCCTGCACGACCGTCGTCGCGCCGCGCTCGAGCGGGAAATCCAGCCGATCCGCAAGGCCGCAGTCCGCTTGGGCTTGGGTGACAATGCTCGTGAAGATAGCAAGAACAATGACGATGTGTGGAATGCGTTTAGTTTTCACAATAGAATGAGCGACGTTTTGGGTGGGTTGAACGTGGCAAGACTAGCATGACTTACTTTCCTCGCGCAATCCGGGATCGACTCAGAGCAGTAATCCATCGGGCGTGGCTGCGCGCTCACGGCTATGATCGCGTTTGGAGCGATTCTCGCCACACGTTTGCGCTTTCTTAATTCTTCAACAGATTGATTATTGTTTTTAGGTGTAGACTATCGATAGGTTTCTATACTAACAAGGGGGCAAGATGTTCGAGTCGATTGGACGCAGTTGGCAGTTGTTCAAGTACAGCTGGGCGTTTTTGCGCCGCAACAAGAGCTTTATCGCTTTTCCGTTGATTTCGGCTGTAGCGATGCTGCTAGCGTGCGTTGTGCTGCTAGTCCCTATGAGGATACTCGTCGGCGTGTTTGCCATGAACAGTCGTGGCGAGTTGAACGACGCATCAGGCCAGATCATCAGCTACGGGTTTCTATTCGTTTACTACGTCGTTGTCTACACGATCGGCGTATTCTTCAACGTAGGGCTGGCGGGGGCGATCCTCAAAGAGCTGGACGGCGAAGAAGCGAGCGTGGGCGATGGGCTGCGCATCGCGCGCAGCCGCTTCGGCTTGATCGTCCAGTATGCCGTCTTCAGTGCAACGGTCGGCTTGGTCTTGCAGTTCATCCGCGAAAAAGCTGGCTGGTTGGGCAGTTTGATCAGCTGGCTGGGCGGCATGGCGTGGAACCTGGCCACGTTTTTTGTCGTTCCCCTCTTGGTTGTTGAAAATAAGAGCATGCCCGAAGTGGTGAAGGACAGCGCGAGCCTGCTGCGCCGTACTTTCGGCGAGCAGGTGGTGGGCGGCTTTGGCATCGGCGCGGTGATCATCCTGATCGGGTTGGTGATGACGGCCGGTTTTCTGGCCTTGGCGATGTTGTTCAGTGGCAGTTGGCAGGTGCTCAGCTTGCTCGGGCTGGCGGCGCTGGTGGCGTTCGCGCTGCTCGGCTTGGTGAGCGCTGCGCTCTCCAGTGTGTACCGCGTGATGGTTTTCCGCTATGCGCAGACGGGGGCCGTGCCAGACGATATGGACGTGGCGCTGCTGCAAGGCGCGTTCAAAGAGAAGAAAAAGCGCTAGGCGAGCGAGCAGAGAGCGAGGCATTTCGAGCGCCCTGCGGCCTCCAGTGCGCTAGGGGGCTACAGCACCACCTCGGCTTCGCGGTCGTCGTCGCGCCGCGCGTACCAGATGAAGATGATGGCGCTGCGCGTCAAGCCGTACATGATGTAGAGCCAACCCCACAAGAAAAGCGCCAGCGGCGGTGAGATCAGGATGGAGACCGCAATCGCCAGCAGCGTGAGCAGGCGACGTGTCTTGCGGATGTAACGCAAAGAGAAGATGTTCGCTTTGTCGTAGTGCACCGTGCTGATCATCAGCAGCGACAGAATGACCGTCACGAGGGCGGCTTGGGCGAACGTGCCGAACGCTTGATACGTGCCAGCGAAGAGAACCCACCCCGCCATGACGAACGCCGCCATCGTCGTCGGCAGGCCTTCAAAGTAGGCGCTGGGGATGTCGGGGTCAGCGCTGACGTTGTAACGCGCGAGGCGGATCGCTGCGCAAGCCACCGGCAGAAAGCTCAACGCCACGCCAAAGGCTCCGAGCTGCTCAAAGTAGAGCGCGTAGAACAAGAGGGCGGGCGCAAGGCCGTAGTTGACCACGTCGGCGAGGCTGTCAATCTGTACGCCGAAGTCGCTGCTAGCGTTGATCATGCGCGCCACGCGCCCATCGACCATGTCGAGCAGCGCCGCCACCAAGATCAACGCGGCGGACTCTTGATAGTAATCGCTGATGCTGGCGAGGATGCTCAAATAGCCGGCGAAGATGGCGGCCAGCGTGATCGTGCTGGGAATCACCAGCCGATTGAACCGCAGGTTCATGAGCGCCAACGAGCCAGCGGCGTTTCTCCCCCGCGCACCTGCTGATCGAGCGTCACCAGCACGTCGCACTCCGCAGCGATGAACACATCACAGCGCGAACCGAACTTGATGAAGCCCAACTCGTCGCCCGCTTGAACGGCCTGCCCAGCGCGCAGGTAGGGCACGATGCGCCGCGCCAGCAGTCCGGCGATCTGCCGCACGAGCACGCGCCGCCCTGCCGCATCCGCCAGCACGACGGTGCTGCGCTCGTTGAGTTCGCTGGCTTTGGGGTGGAAGGCCACCAGATACCGGCCCGGGTGATAGCGCGTGTAGACGACCTGCCCGCTGACTGGCACGCGGTTGAGGTGCACGTTCACCGCGGACATATAGATCGAGAGCTTGAGGCACTCCGTCTGGAAGTACTCTGGCTCATAGACGCGCTCAACCGCGACGATGGTTCCGTCCGCAGGCGAGAGCACCAGCGCGTCGTCCTGTGGAATGTAGCGCGGGGGGTGGCGGAAGAACTGTGCGAAGAAGCTCCACACGCCCAACGCAACCCCCAGCGCCAGCGGCGCGCGGCGCGGCGCAAAGCGCGCGGTCAGCAGGGCGAGGGCTGCTCCAATTGCCCCGACAAGAGCTAGCGTCGGGTAGCCTTCACGGTGAATCGACCAGCGGTGGTGAGTGCGTTTAGAGTTCATCGCGCGTCGTCAAGAAAAAAGCTTTGCGTAAGTTGGGCAGGGTGAAGTCGAAACCGCATTTTTTGAAGAACTCCTCGGCGCTGCTGATGGCCATCACTTCGTAGACGTTGTTCTGCTTGGCCAGCTCGACGCACGCCTCAACGAGGTGCTTGCCAACGCCGTGCCCCTGCGCTTCAGGCGCAACGGCAAGGCTACGAATCTCGGCCAGCTTGCGGCTGTAGATCTCCAATGTGGCACAGCCAACGATCTTGCCGTTGTCGTCGGCAATGAAGAAATTGGGCAGCAGGTCTTGCAGCTCGTCCAGCGTGCGCGGCAGCAGATCACCGGTGGCCACGAAGCGGCTGATGAACTCGCTGAGGGCGGGGATGTCCGCTTGTGTTGCTTTGCGCACCACTATATGCGTGGCTTGCGTTGCCATATGAGAAAATCTCCAATTGTGTGAACGCGGTCGTAGTTGGCCATCAACCAGTTGTTTAGCTCCGTGTAATCTTGCAGGATGGTGTGGCTGTCCTCGTGGCGGCCTGTCACCCACGGCATGTAGTCGTCCGTGAGGACGAGAGCGTAAGGCGGCATGGCCGCCCACAGCAGGTCAACGTTTTGCTGCTGCCACGCCTGCGGATACCACGGGGCCACCAACGGGAACTGCGCTTGCCAGCGCGTTGCCGGCCGCCAGCCGCCCATGAAGGCCACCTCAGGCCGAAAGCCCCACACGTAGAGCGTGTCGCCCGCTGCCACTCGCGCCCGCAGCCACTCTACAACGGCCAAGCTCTGCTCTGGTTTCAGGTCGTTGGCTTGGAACTGCGCGTAGTAGTCGTGCTGCGTTTGCCCGCCGGTCAGGTAACCCCACGCTGGTAGCCACGTATTATAAGCCAAGACCGCGCTAAACGTGAGGACAAAAGCGAAATTACTGAGGGCGTGCGCCAGAGGCTGAGGCCTGGGGCGTGCGTCCGTTACAGGAGGGGCACAGAGCACGCCCGTCCCCCACCCGACCGCTGCCGCAGCCAGCAGCGCCATCGGTGGCAGCATGGGAAACCAGTGAGTGTCGAAGCCCAGCCGCTGCACAACCATGAAGGCGGTCGCCGCCGCCAGCCACGCCCACACGAAGCCCCAACCGCGCATCCGCCCGGTGAGCGTTAGCGCTGCCGCCGCGCCCACCAACCCGAACACTACCCCCCAATATCCCCAGCGGAAGGTGAAATAGCTGCCGATCTGGCTAAAGAACGCGCCCCAGTCGCTGTATTGGGCGTTGTATGCGCTGGTGGATTGGGCGACGATCAGCATCTCAGGGACGATCCCCAGCGCGGCGAAGTAGGCCAGCAGTCCGCCGCCCGTCAGCAGCCCGCCCAGCGTGAACGCCCCCGCCTCGCGCCCCAGCGCGCGCCATGCGCCCCAGCGCACCTTGACCTGCCAGCCCACCAGCATCAACACGAAGAACGCCTGATACTGCTTGAACCACAAGATGACCCCACACAATGCCCCGCACGCCAGCGCGTACCCCAGCGCAGCGCGGCGGCCTGCGGGCATAGAGGACGCCTGCCAGCCTGCCAGCGCCGCCCAGATCATGAAGATGGTCACGAGTGAATCGCTCTGCGTTAGGTTGGCGAATTGGTCGCTGAAGTAGAACACGCCGTAGAGCAAGGCCGCCCACTGGCCGACGCGTTCCCCGCCCAGCTGCGCTCCCAGCCGCATCAGCCCCCACATGCCCAGCGGCACGAGCAGCAGATCCAGCGCGCGCACGCCGAACGGGGTCTGGCCGAACAGCGCCATGCTTAGCGCGTAGAGGTAGTAGATCGGCGGGGGCTTGATGTCCCACATGTCGACGTATGGCAGGCCGCCACGCAAGATGGCTGCGCCGATGTTGGCGTACATCCCTTGATCGCGCCCCAACGGGTAGAGCAGCGTCGGCAGCGCCAGCCCCACCACCAGCGCAATCATCAGCAGGCGTTGGCGAGCGACGGCGTTCACAGTCAGCGCACGATGCCTAAAGCAATAGCGATGAAGAGTGCGATGAACAGCGACGCGATGAGGATCGTCCATGCGATGAAGCGCCCGCTGGCTTGCAGCGGGTTCACAGGGCGTTCGATCACCTCCACGTTGCCCAGCAAGTCGCACTGAAAGTCAAGGTTGACCGCGCCGCGATTCAGCCGCACGAGATAGTCCGCGTTGTGGATCACCAACCACTCGCGCTGATAGTCCTCACCCAGCGTCTCACGGATGCGCTGTTGGATGGCGGCGCGCGCCTGCGCCGCAGGGATGATCTCTGGTTCCGGTTGGGTGGTCATCGTTTGTCATCTGCTGTGTTTGTTGGCCAAAGTATCGCCCAGCCGCCTTCAAAAATCTAGGCAGGCCTCACCCCTCCACCCTTCTCCCGACGGGGGCTTGCTGTGCCCGTGGAAACAGACAAACAGACAGGGCAGGCCCTGTCCCTACCGATGGGCGTCATTTCGCATAGCACTTATCACAAGCTTATCCCTTGTGACCTGTCAAAATCACAAAAGCCGAGCATCGCTGCAATTTATCCCAATAACTTTGGGTTATTTTTGGGAAAATTACTCAGATTGGGATACCATTAGGGAAAAAATATTGAGGGAGATCGTCTTTTATGAGAGCGTTGGTGTGCCGCGCCTTTGGACTGCCCAACACTTTGAGCGTGGAGCAGATGCCGCCGCCGCCGCTGAACAGCGGTGAGGTGCGCATTCGCGTTCACGTGGCAGGGGTGAACTATCCAGATGCGCTGTTAGTGCAGGGCTTGTATCAGATGAAGCCGCCGTTTCCATTCATACCGGGAATTGAGGTGGCGGGCACGATCGTTGAAGCTGCCCCCGACGTGACAGATCGACAGGTGGGGCAGCGCGTGATCGGCGTTGTGACGCTGGGTGGGCTGGCGGAAGAGGTGTGCGCGCCCGCCGCCATGACCCTGCCCATGCCGCAAGACATGAGCGACCTCAGCGGCGCGGTGTTCCCCGTCGTCTATGGCACGGCGCACGTGGCGCTGGCGCATCGCGCGCAGCTTCAGCCCGGCGAGACGCTGCTTGTGCTGGGGGCGGCGGGCGGCGTGGGCTTGGCGGCGGTTGAGCTGGGCAAGCACATGGGCGCAACGGTCATCGCCTGTGCCAGCACAGAGGAAAAACTGGCTTTGACACGCCTCTATGGGGCGCACCACACGATCAACTACACCACGCAGGACATCCGCGAGACGGTGCGCAACCTCACAAACGATCGCGGCGTGGACGTGATCTTCGACCCGGTGGGCGGTGACTTGTTCGACAAGGTGATCCGCGTCATCGCGTGGGAGGGGCGCTATTTGGTGATCGGCTTCGCCAGCGGGCGCATTCCTGAAGTGGCGGTGAACCGCGTGCTGCTCAAGAACAGCGCCATCCTCGGCACGTTCTGGGGCGCGTATGCCGCCAACAAGCCGCAGGTGATGGCACAATCGTTCCAGACGCTGCTCGGTTGGTACGAGCAGGGGGCGATCAAGCCCTACGTGAGCGCCACCTACCCGCTAGAACAGGCCGCCGACGCGCTCATGCAGGTGTGGGAGCGCAAGGCGCTGGGCAAGATCGCCGTTGTGATGGAAGAGGCCTAGCCCTCACGTGACGAAATCGCGGCGGGTGTGGGGCTGCCATGCGCCTGCGGCGAGGATGTCCGTGATGGCGTCAAAGGCCGCGTAGATCTCGTCGTCGGTCGTGTAGAAGTGCGGCGCGATGCGAATGCCTGCGCCTTGGCGGTAGTCGATCACGATCTGGCGCGCGAGCAGCTCACGGCTGACCTCGTAGGCGTGGGGCGGCTGAACGGTGACCGTGCCGCCGCGCACGGCGGCCTCACGCGGGGAGACGACGCGATAGCCGGCTGCGTCGGCCAACTGCACGATCAGCTCGGTCTGGCGGATCGAGTTGGCGCGAATGGCCGCCACGCCCACCTCAGCGATGATCTCCACGCCCGGCTGAACGGCATAGAGCGCGGCTACGGCTGGCGTGCCATTGGCCAGCCGATAGCGATCCTCGCGCAGGTCGAAGCGCTCGATGTCGAACTCAAACGGGCGCTGGTGGGCGAACCAGCCAGTGACGCGCGGGCGCAGCGTCGGCAGCAGGTCAGGCCGCACGTAGAGGAACACGCCGCCCGGCCCACCGCACAGCCACTTCAGCGTCCCGCCGATGTAGAAGTCCACGCCGTCGGCGGCTACGTCCACAGGGATAATGCCCACGCTGTGGTAGCCGTTGGCTAGCACCTGCGCGCCCACGGCGTGGGCTTTCTCGACGATCTGGCGCAGCGGCAGGATGTAGGCGCTGCGGAACAGCACATGGCTGATGCTCACGAGGCGAGTGCGCTCGTCGATAGCGTCTAGCAGCGCGTCGGTGTCGATCGTGATGCCGTCTTGGCTGCGCACCATCTCCACACGGTAGTGCGCGGGTATCATCGCCCGCAGCGTGTAGACGTCTGAAGGGAAGTCTTGATCGGTGCAGACGACTTTATCGCGGTCGGCAGCGTCCCAGTCCAGCGCGCTGAGCAAGATGCTGTTGGCGATGCTGGCGTTCTCGTGCATGAGGACGCTGCCGGCGGGCGCGCCCATCAACGGGGCGATTTTGTCGCCCACCGCCCCTTTGAGATCCCACCATGAGGGCTGGTCAGCGTAGGGCGTGCCCCACGCGCGCACCCCTAGCGTCGCCCACGTGTCGGCGTAAGTGCGCAGCGTGTCGTAGACGCGGGCGGGCATTGCCCCCAGCGAGCTGCTGATGAGGTAGCTGCACGTAGCGAGGATGGGAAACTCAGAACGCCAATCGGTCAACTGTGGGCGTGTCATGAAGGGGTCTCCAATGCGCTGAAATGCGCCTGTCTTTGCCGGCTATGCTGCTTATAATAACACGCTGCGATCGGTCATGGTCTAGAGGTCTGCGGGATGCTGATTCACCTGCTGCTGGCGCTCTATCTGGTATGCGTGGGGCTGCTGGCGCTCTACGCGCTGGGGCAAGCGGTGCTGCTGGTGCAGTATCTGCGGCTGCGGGGGAGTCAACCCACCGCGCCAGCGCCTGATGAGTGGCCGCTGGTGTGCGTGCAACTGCCGATCTACAACGAGCAGCACGTCGCGCTGCGCCTGCTAAACGCAGTGACACAGTTTGACTACCCGCGCGATAAGCTCCACATTCAACTGTTAGATGACTCCGCCGATGAAACGCCCGCGCTGCTAGCCGAGCAAGTGAACGCGCTGCGGGCGCAGGGCTGGCAGATCGACCACCTGCGCCGAACGAGCCGCGCGGGCTACAAGGCGGGGGCGCTGGCGCAGGGCCTGCAGCGCACGCAGGCGTCCTATGTGGCCGTGTTTGACGCCGATTTCGTCCCGCCGCCGCACTTTTTGCGGGTGACGCTGCCCCCACTGCTGGCAGAGCCGCAGGTGGCGGTTGTTCAGACCGCATGGGGTCACCTCAACGCAGACGCCAACTGGCTAACGCGCGCCCAGCGGCTGGCAGTGGACGCGCACTTCGTAATCGAACAGACCGCGCGCAGCCGCAGTGGCTGGATTGTGCCCTTCAACGGCACGGGCGGAGTGTGGCGCACGGCGGCCATCCACGCGGCGGGCGGCTGGTCAGACGCGACGCTGACCGAGGACTGCGACCTGAGCTACCGCGCGCAGCTAGCTGGCTGGCGCACGGTTTACCTGCCGCACGTCGTCGTCCCCGGGGAACTGCCAACGACGCTGGCGGCCTATCAGCAGCAGCAAGCGCGCTGGGCGCAGGGCAACACGCAGTGCCTGCGCCGGCTGCTGCCGCACTTGCTGCGCGCGCCGATGCCGTTAGGGCGGCGGCTGATGGCGCTGCATCACCTGTGTCAATATCTGCCGCAGCCACTCATGCTGCTGAGTTTGCTGCTGCTGCCGCCGCTCATGCTAGCTGAGGTCCCGCTCAGCTTTGCGCCGTTGGGCCTCATCAGCGTGATCCCGCCCCTGTTCTACTGGTTCAGCCAGCAGGCAGTGGCCGACTACGGCTGGCGGCACCTGACTGCGCTGCCGGTGTTGATCGTGTTGAGCACCGGCTTGATTGTGCATAACAGCCTTGCGGTGCTGCGCGGGCTGTGGGGAGATGGGGGCGTATTCGAGCGCACCCCCAAATTTGCTGCGGCTTATCGCCACTTGAACGCTCAGCCGCGCACAGCAGCCATGCGCCTAACGGCCCTGTGCGCGCTGTATGCGCTCTCTGCCGCTTGGGTGGCTGCGCGCCATGAGCCGTGGGTGCTGCCATATGTGGGGCTGTACGCGGTAGCCTTTGGCAGCGTGAGTGGGGCAAATTGGTGGCCGTGGAAACGATTAGAGTAATTGAACTCGAGAGTTCTCTATTTTAATTTACTAAAACACGGGTTATTAAAAACGCTTAACATTAAATCCTATTGTCTTAAATTTTCATCTTAAACTCCTTAACGCACGGCAGATAACCTTACTAACTGTGCAGAGCTTTACTGCACGCTGTTCATGCATCTTATGAGGAGATGAGGCAATGAGCAAAGTTCGTAGTCTGTTTTTTGGGTTGGTGGCTGTGTTGGCCATCGCGCTGGTTCCGGCACGTGCGCAGATGCAGTCCATTGTCGAGATCGCCGCTGGCAACGAGGACTTCTCGACGCTGGTGGAGCTGGTGACCGCTGCGGGTCTGGTGGATGCGCTGTCGGGTGAAGGCCCGTTCACAGTGTTCGCCCCGACCAATGACGCCTTCGCTGAGCTACCAGAAGCTGTGGTGAACTATGTCGTGAGCAACCCTGACGTGCTGACCAGCATCCTGACCTACCACGTGGTGGCGGGCAAGGTCATGAGCACCGATCTGTCTGACGGCATGACCGCTGCGACCCTTCAGGGTGGCGAGCTGGACATCACGCTCGACATGGGTGTGCGCGTGGATGGCGTAGATGTTGTGGCCGCTGACATCGAAGCCAGCAACGGCGTGATTCACGTCATCAATCAAGTGCTGCTGCCCGAGCTGCCGCTGCCTGCCGTTGACCCGCTGAGTGTGAGTGACAACATCATCGTCGCGGGCAGCTCGACGGTGTTCCCGGTGACGGAGCGCATGGCTGACCTGTTCAATCAGGAAGGGTTCGCGGGCACGATCACGGTCGACAGCATCGGCACGGGCGCGGGCTTCAGCCGCTTCTGCGTCGCTGGTGAGACGGACATCAGCAACGCCAGCCGCCCGATTCGCCAGAGCGAGATCGACAGCTGCCGCGCCATTGGCCGCGAACCGATTGAGTTCTTCGTTGGCATCGACGCGCTGGCTGTGGTCGTCGCCAAGAGCAACGACTTTGTGACAAACCTGACCCTTGAGCAACTCAAGGCCATCTTCAGCGGTGAAGTCACCAACTGGAACCAAGTCGACCCCAGCTACCCCGACGGTCAAATCCTGCTGTTCAGCCCCGGCACAGACAGCGGCACATTTGACTTCTTCGTAGAAGAAGTGATGGAAAACAACCGCGAGCTGATCCTCGGCGCACCCAACATCCAGTTCAGCGAAGATGACAACGTGCTCGTGCAGGGTGTGGAAGGCAGCCGCTTTGCTATCGGCTACTTCGGCAGCGCCTACCTGTTCACGAACATCGACCGCTTGAACCCAGTGTCGATCGACGGCATCCCGCTGACTGCTGAGACAGCCGAGAGCGGCGAATACCCGCTGGCGCGCCCGCTGTTCATCTACACCACTGCTTCGATCATGCAGGAAAAGCCGCAGGTGGCAGAGTTCATCAACTTCTACCTGCAAAACGTGAGAAGCCAACTGGGCCCTGAGCCGGGCCAGATCGGCTACTTCCCGGTCAGCAAGCGCACGGCTCACTACGATGAGCTGCAATTCTTGGCCGCCATTTCGGGCAACTAAGCCGTAACGTTGTAACATTGCAGGTCAAGCCGCTGGGCTTGGCCTGCATTCTGTTCAAAGTGATGTAAGTGAAACGAAGAGGGGGCATGGCCGAATTCACACTTCCCAAAGACACTAGCCTGAACAAACGCAGCCGCCCAGTAGATGACTTGATCCGTTACGTTTTGTTCGTGTGTGCTTCGATCTCAATCTTGACGACCGCTGGCATCATCATCGTGCTCGGCAACGAAGCGCTCAATTTCTTCCGCAGCCACGGCTTCATTCAAGCTGGCAACTCGCTCGTCAACGAAATAGGGCCAGACGACACGGAAATTCGTCACACTACCTCTGGGCAAAGATACACAGCTGGCGAGATGATCAGCTTTGCCGAACGCGAAGGAACGGAGATTCTGCTCATCACTGAAGTACCAGAACACGGCGTCCTGATCGTTGAACGCGGCCAAGAGGGCACCGTCCCTAGCTTTCATGGCAATGGTAGCAACTTATTTAAAGTAAAAAACGTCACATTGGTTGAGTTTTTCACTGGGCAGCGCTGGCAACCTCAGATCGCCGCCTTTGGCTTTTTGCCGCTGCTCGTCTCGACTGTCATCATCAGCGCGATCAGTCTGCTGGTATCGGTGCCGATCGGCCTCGGCGCGGCCATTTACATGTCTGAGTATGCCTCAGAGCGGGTGCGCTCGATCTTGAAACCAACTCTGGAAATTCTCGCGGGTATCCCGACGGTAGTACTGGGCTATTTCGCGTTAACATTTATGACGCCGCTGCTGCGCGCTATCTTCGGCGTGGATGTAGTACAGGTCTACAACATGGCCTCGGCGGGTATCGTCGTCGGCTTCATGTTGATCCCACTGGTGGCTACGGTGAGCGAGGATGCGCTGCGGGCGGTGCCGCGCTCACTGCGCGAGGCGAGCTTCGCGTTGGGGGCCACGCGCTTCGAAACGTCGGTGCGGGTGCTCGTGCCCAGCGCGCTGTCGGGCATCTTGGCCGCGATCATCTTGGCGATGTCGCGCGCATTTGGCGAGACGATGATCGTCGCTGTGGCGGCAGGCGCAGGCCCGATGTTCCCGATTGATTTCAACCCGTTCAAAGCCGCCGAGACGATCACCGGCCACATCGCGCGCATCAGCACCGGTGACCTCAGCTACGGCTCGATGGATTACAACAGCTTGTTCTCGCTGGGGTTGGTGTTGTTTGTTGTCACGCTCGCTTTGAACCTGCTCAGCAACTATATCTCAGCGCGATTCCGTGAGGTGTATCAATGATGTCAGAAGACAAGCGCAAGACCTACAACCCTGTTTTGCCCAAGCGCGAAGAATATCAGCAGCGGCTGGCGGCGCGGCACCGCGTGGGAGAGATTGCGTCGCGGCTTTTCTTCACGGCCAACGCCTTCGCGCTGCTGGTGCTGTTTTTGCTGGCGCTGAACGTGATGAACAGCGCCTTCGGTCTTGTGGTATACACCTACGCTGTGGAGCCTGACACGCTTTCAGATCGCCCGCTGTACGAGCTGTCTGAGCCAGAGCTAGTCGACCTGCTGGTGCGCGAAGTGCCGAACCGCCTGCGCGTGGTCATGCGCGACACGCTCAGCCAAGTTGAGAACCGGCTCTTCACGACGGCCCCTCTGCGCGAAGTGCTGCGCGGGCGCACTTTTGACCCCGAAATTGCCGACCTGACGGTGAACGACCTCACTCCTGAGCAGATTGCGCTCCTGCTGAGCGACAATCTGTCACAGACGGAACTAGCCGCTGTGATCGAACGGCAGATCATTCAACCGAACGTCACGCGCAGTTGGCAGCTTTTTGACAGCTTGCTGAACCGCGAGCAGATCGAACGCGAGGTGGCTGAGCGCTTCCCCAATGGCGACCTGATGTGGCGCTCGTGGATCAGTTGGGACTTTGTCACCTCCTCTGTGTCAAGCAACCCGACGTTTGCTGGCCTACGCACGGCGCTGTTAGGCACGTTCTGGGTGCTGCTGGTGACGGTCATCGCGGCGCTGCCTATCGGCGTGGGGGCGGCCATCTATCTAGAAGAGTACGCCAACGACTCGTGGATCAACCGCACGATTCAGACCAACATCCGCAACCTTGCGGGCGTGCCTAGCATCATCTACGGCATGTTAGGCTTGGCGGTGTTCGTGCGCGTGTTCGAAGAGTTTACCAGTGGGCGCTTCCTCGGCATCACCGACACCAACGGGCGCACCGTGCTGTCAGCAGGCTTGACGCTGGCGCTGGTCATCCTGCCGGTGATCATCGTCAACGCTCAAGAGGCGCTCAAAGCGGTGCCGTCCAGTCTGCGCGAAGCGTCCTACGGCATGGGCGCGACCAAGTGGCAGACTGTCTCGCGCGTGGTGATGCCCAACGCCATCAGCGGCATCATGACCGGCTTGATCCTCTCGATGTCGCGCGCCATCGGCGAGACCGCGCCGCTCATCGTGGTGGGCGCGTCTACGTTCATCGGCATCGACCCCAACGGCATCTTCTCCAAGTTCACGGTTGTGCCGATCCAGATTTACCAGTGGACAAGCCGCCCTGAGCTCGAATTCAAAAACGCAGCGGCTGGGGCCATTCTCGTGCTGCTCATCACGCTGCTGATCATGAACAGCGTCGCCATTTATATTCGCCAGCGCGCTAGCGTCAGGTTGTAGGAGGAGCCATCATGAACAACATCGAAGATAGAATCGAAGCGAAGATGACGCTCGACAAGGAGCAGGTTGCGCTCCAGCTCGAGCACGTCAACATCTACTATGGCCCGAACCTTGCGGTGGCCGATGTGACGATGCAAATTCACAAGAACAAGATCACCGCGTTTATCGGCCCGTCGGGCTGCGGCAAGACAACTGTGCTGCGCTCGCTAAATCGGATGAACGATCTTATCCCGGGCGCACGTGTGGAAGGCAGTGTCACTTACAACGGTGAAAACCTATATTCTGAGCACGTTGACCCGGTGCAGGTGCGCCGCAACATCGGCATGGTCTTTCAGAAGCCCAACCCCTTCCCCAAGAGCATTTACGACAACATCGCCTATGGGCCGCGCCTGCTGGGCGTCACCAAGAAGTCGATCCTCGATGAAATCGTGGAGCGCAGCCTGCGCGGCGCGGCGCTGTGGGATGAGGTCAAGAATGACTTGAAGAAGAGCGGCCTTGCCCTCTCTGGTGGCCAGCAGCAGCGCTTGTGCATCGCCCGCACGATTGCCATCGAGCCGGACATCATCCTGATGGATGAGCCGTGCTCAGCGCTTGACCCGATCTCAACACAGCGCATCGAAGAACTCATGCGCGAGCTGCAATCCAAGTACACGATCATCATCGTCACTCACAACATGAGCCAAGCTCAGCGCGTGAGCGATTACTGCGCCTTCTACAGCATCCGCAAGAATGAGACGGAAGTCGGTAAGGAACGACGCTGGGGAACGCTGGTCGAGTTCGACTTGACCGAAAAGATGTTCACCAACCCGGCATCAGTTGAAACGCGCGATTACATCGCAGGGCGTTTCGGTTAAGCCGCGCTTGGTGCGCCGTTTATCTCATAAGGCGTGCCCGTCGGCGCGCCTTGTTTGTTCTTTGCGCCTCGCCGCATTTCGACATATGCTTGAGACAATAAACAACTTGAGACAAAGCCGATATTGCGCTTTTAGAATATTTGTGCTATCG
>DAOUBS010000137.1:0-2381 GCA_034432435.1 Anaerolineae bacterium | reverse complement strand
GCCACCACGCGATCCAACCCCCACGCACAGCCCCCGTGCGGCGGAACGCCGTACTCAAACGCCTCCACGATATGCCCGAACTGCTCCATCGCGTGTTCCATCGTCTGGCCGATCAACGGGAAGATCTTCTTTTGCAGCTCACGGTCATGAATGCGGATCGATCCACCGAGCACCTCATGGCCGTTGCAAGCGAGATCGTATTGGCTGCCGCGCGCTGCTCCCGGATCTGTGTCGAGCAGGGGCACATCCTCAGGCATGGGCATCGTAAACATGTGCTGCGACGGATCCCAGCGCTGGTTTTCCTCATCCCACAAGAACATCGGGAAGTCGATGATCCACACGAATGAGAGCACATTCGGATCAGTCAACTTCATCTGTTCAGCCAGATGCCGCCGCAGCGTGTCGGTCACGTCCCAGCACACTTCACGCTTGTCGCTCAAGAACAGCAGCAGGTCGCCCGGCTCCGCGCCGACGCGCTCAAACAGCGCCAGCTTCTGCTCAACGGTGAAGTACTTGCCAATCGGGCCGCGCACTTCCTCAGATTCGTTGAGCGGCAGCGCCATCCACGCGAGGCCTTTCGCGCCGGCGCTCTTCGCCACCTGCTCCAGTTCCGCCAGTATCTGCCGCTGGCGCGTCCCGCTCACGTCTGACGTGTACTGCGGCACACGGATCACCTTAATCGGCTTGCCTTCTGCGGCGTTGTTCACGAACACTGGAAACGCGCTGTGTGATGCAATGTCGGTGACATCGTGCGCGCGCATGTCATAGCGAATGTCGGGCTTGTCGCTGCCGTACAGTTCCATCGCGTCCTTGTAGAGCAAACGCGGGAACGGCGTCTGATAGATCGTTTTGTCAGGCGCAACGTTGGTCACAAGGTCGATCATCAACCTTTCCATCAAGCTGATCACATCCTCACGCTCGACAAAGCTCATCTCAAGGTCAAGCTGGGTGAACTCGAGCTGCCGCTGACCGCGCAAATCTTCGTCACGGAAGCAGCGCGCAATTTGGAAGTACTTCTCATACCCGGCCACCATCAGAAGCTGCTTAAGTTGTTGGGGCGACTGCGGCAGCGCGTAGAATTTGCCGGGCTGAAGGCGGCTGGGCACGAGGAAATCACGCGCGCCTTCCGGCGTCGTCTTGAACAAGATCGGCGTTTCGATCTCGACAAAGCCTTCACGATCCAACCAATCACGGATGAACTTCACCGCCCTGTGCCTTAGGATGATGTTCTTCTGCATGCGCGCCCGCCGCAGATCGAGATAGCGATATCGCATTCGCAGTGCCTCGTCTATCTCTACTTCTTGGTTCAAGTAGAACGGTGGCGTCTTGCTCTCGGTCAAGATGTTCAGGGCTGAGACGGCCACTTCTATTTGGCCAGTTTCTAGGTCAGGGTTGGCTGTACCTGCTGGCCGTAGCCGCACCACGCCGACCACTTGCACGACATACTCACTGCGAACACGGTTGGCCGTGTCGTGGGCAGCCTCTGCCTCCGCGCGATCGACCACGACCTGCGTGATGCCCCAGCGGTCGCGCAGGTCAATAAAGATCAGCCCGCCTTGATCCCGACGACGATGAACCCAACCGGCCAGTGTCACCTGCTGGCCTGCGTGCTGCTCACGCAGTTCGCCGCATGTATGCGTCTTCATCATGGTTTAGAATGCTCCTGAAGTGTCGGCTTGTTCGCGCAATTGATTGTAACGCACATCCCGCAGTGCGAGAAGGCGATGCGTTAGAAATCGCTATACCCACACTGCCCCACTGTCAGCTATGATCACAGCACAATCAACACAAGGTGGAAGTATGTCGAAATTCATTCAAGGGTGGTGGCGCATCTTTGCCGCCGACTTCTCCCTCAGCAAGCGCCAGCTCGGTCAGCTTCTGCTCGTTGGTGGGCTGCTATCAGCAGCTGTGATCCTCGCCATTGACGTGATCGACCTTGGCCGTGAGGGCGGCATCGGCCCAGCGCAGCGCGCCGCGCTGATCATTTGCGGCTTGGTAGCGCTGCTCGGCCTCACCTTGATCCCACTCGGAGATGACCCCGCGTGACCTTTCTCCCACGTGTTCAAACTGGGTTTTATGCGGGCGCGTTTCTCATTTTAGGGTTTGCGCTTGTCATTTACACCCTCTACGCAGTGAACCTCATGCAGTTCCCCTTTGATTACGATCAAGGAGAAGGGTTTGAACTCGTTGACAGCATCATGCTGGCGCGCGGCGAAAGCCCTTACCGCAGCGTAGAGACCTTCCCCTTCTACGCCAGCAACTACCCGCCGCTATACCACGTGCTGGCGATTCCGTTCGTGTGGGCGTTCGGCCCAGAGTACTGGTATGGCCGCCTGCTGAGCTTCCTCTCGACACTTGTCACTGCCAGCGTGATCAGCTAC
>DAOUBS010000136.1:0-16285 GCA_034432435.1 Anaerolineae bacterium | reverse complement strand
ACCGTGCAGTTTGGTGCTTCAAATCAGGTTCTAAGTTTGTGTTGTGTGTGAGTGAGACGCACACAACACTATGAGTCAACGTGTGCTTATTTTTTAAGTGTCTGCAAGTGTAGCTAGAGACTAATCAAGCAGCTATGGACTAAACCAACGATCTAGTTTGTAGAAAATGCATAAGAATTGAGGCATTTTACCGTCAGAAGTTGCTAGTGTACAAAGCGCATAAATCAAAGCCCACTTTTCTTTGGTAGTTGCGCCTAGGGTACTCACTCAGCTTAGGGCTAATAAGCGTCGAATGGTCAACGCGAGGTGCAACGCCAGCCGCGTTTCTGGCCGGTCTAGGTCGATCTTGGCGATGTCGTTGATGCGATTCATGCGGTAGAGCAGGGTGTTACGGTGCACGATGAGCATATCCGCCGTCTGCGAGAGGTTGCCGTGGCAAGCGAAATAGGCTTCCAACGTCTTGACTAGCTCACCGTTTTGGGTGGCGTCGTATTTGATCAGAGTCCCTAGCGTTCGCTCACAAAAGTCGATCAGCTTATCCCGATCGGAGAGGGACAAGATCAACTGATACACGCCCAAATCTCCGATGTAGAGCGGGGTGTCTGTCTGCAAGCGTACGGCTAATTCCATCGCTTGGACGGCGTCGCGGTAGCTGTTGCGCCACGCGCTGACCTCGCGCACAGGCTGGCCTAGACCGATGGCGATGTGGTTGTTTGGGTATTGGCGGTTGATGTCGCTGGCGAACTTCTCGGTAAGTTTGAGGCTCGTGTCGATGGGGTTGTCTCGATCCGTCGCGTGGAACACGACAACCTCGCGCTCTTTCTCACGCTGCCACACGAGCGCGTGGGCTTGTTGGCTTTCGATGATCGTGTTGATCATCGTCTCAAGGCGGCGGATGGAGGGCGCGTTCTCGCCGCGCCATGACAGCACTATTGCGACGTGGGTGGCGGTCATGTCGTGTTCGAAGCGCTCGCCTTGACGAATGGCCTCTTGCTGGCTGACATCCCCCAACAGCAGGCGATCCAAAAACGTGCCGCGCAGCCGCTTTTCCGTCTCGCTCACCATTTTTTGTTTGGCCATCTCGATGGCACAGGCCGCCGCGCCGTGTTCGCACACAAGCTGGTCGATGTCGTCAAGGTCGGTGTCTGAGCCGATGATCGACAAGAACCCACGCCCGATGCCATTGGTGACGACTGGGGCCACCAGACGCGCCATGCCCGGCAGTTGTAAGGACTGCATCATTGGGGCGTCTACGTCGCTGGCGCGATGTCGATCTTGCATCTCAACAGGCAGATGCTCCACTTTGCGGATGAAGGCTTCGATTTCTTCCCACTGGCCGATCACCTGCGGCTGGACGATGTGTTCCAGTACACGCAGGCGCTTGTCTTGGATGACCACAGTCTTGTTCGTCAGGCGTGCCATTGCGCTGATGAGTTCTGACATGCCCTCATTTTGGGACGAAATCTGCGTCAGTTGGCGGTAGATCTGTGTGCCGCGGCGCTCGAATTGGCCTTTGCGATCGACTAACAGGCTGACGACCGTCTTTTCCACTTGGCGCACGCGGTTGCCAGGTGGGAGCATCAACACGCAGATGCCATAAGCTTTGCTCTCGGCAATGGCGTTGGTGCTCACGTTGTGGCTGAACACGACCGCCGAGGCGCGCACGTCTGACGCCCAACGCACGATGTCTACATCGGAGGCAGAGGGTTTGCTGGCATTATCGGGCGGCGCGACGAGGATGATCTCGTTGGGTTGGAGGGATTTGGATTGTAGGTTGTCGTCGATGTAGACGACTGTCGTCCACACGACGGGGCGGTTCAAGAGTCCATCGCCAGCGAGCACGCGCGTCCCAAGCGGGAGCGCCAGCTTACGAACATCTTCGACTGTAATCTGTGACGCGGATTCGGACATAGTCTTTGTGCAATGTGCTAAATGAGCATGCCACGTTTGTAACGTTTTATGGCTGTTCTGTCAAGTTGCACAAAGCCGATGAGGGTTCTATGAGTCTTTCGTGATAATGCCAAACAAGATCACGAGAATGATGATGATGAACGACATCAGTGAAAGGTCAACAGGCAGTGGTTGGAAGAACGAGTAAAAACTAGCCAAAATACCTGCCCCAGTGGCCAAAGGCATCACAGGGCCGACGCTCCAGCGCTTGCGCCACTGATATAACCCTGATATGAGCAAAATCAGACTAACTGCCAGAAGGGTGAACGCTCCATCAAAGCCGTTGTTGGTCATGAAGAGAAACACGATGACTATCAAAAACCACGTTAGCCGCTCTACTTTGGCTTCTTGTCCAGTTTTGTGACGTGCCATCTTGAGGCTCCCAATTATTTCAAATTCATCTTTGATTATGCTCATCTGAGGTATCTTCGCAATTGCGCCTGTCATACAATCCCTTAAAATGAGAAATATGAACCAAATTTTTACGCTCACAAGAGCAGGGCTGGTCGCCCTCATCATTGGGCTGGCGGCTTGTGCGCCTCCACAAAATTTGCGCGGACCGCGGCTTGTCAGCGATGTTGGTTTGACACTGACCGCTCCAGCTAGCGCCCAGATGGGGCCAACGCCGCTCATCGAGGAAATGCCGCCTGTACTGCCGCTGCCGACGCTGCCAGCCGATGTGTTGGTGGTGACGCCCACGCTCCCACCGAGCAAAACGCCGACCCAAACCCCCACCTTTACCCTGACGCCGACCCAAACGCTCACGCCCACCATCACGACTACCGCGACGGCGACGGCGCTCGCGCTGCCGACGAGTGTGATCTCGCCCGTGATTGAGATTGTGGCTATCCCGAACAATCAAATTTGTGACACTAACTGGTTTTTCTTGCAACCGAGGCCGCCCGGTTGCCCGCTGAACGTGCCGAACGCGACAAACGGGGTCTATCAAACGTTCCAAAATGGGCTGATGGTGTGGGTGCTCAGCCAAGACGCGATTTACGTCATGTACAACGACACTGGGTTCCCACGCTGGCAGGTCTACCGCGACTTTTTTGAAGAAGGCATGCCCGAAACGTCAGCGGAGTACGACAACGCGCCTTCAGGGTTGTATCAGCCGCGTCGTGGGTTTGGGATGCTGTGGCGCAGCAACAGCAGCGTCCGTGACCGCATTGGTTGGGCGACCATGCGCGATGAAATGCCTTACAGCGTTCAAGTGCAGACTGCTCAGGACGGCGCGATTTACATCAGCACGCCGTTTCAAGGGGTGTTGGGCTTGATGCCATCAGGCGCCGGTTGGAGCTTGTTCAGCAGCACGCCGACGATCAACAACGCCATCTTCCCAACTCAAGTATTTGTGCCACTGCCAACAGTTTACGGAAATTGACAATGCGCCGCACAAAGGGATGTGTCACTGCGATCTTGGGGCTGGGGATCGCGGGTGTCTTGTCTTGCAGCCTGCTGATGGTGTTCGTGTTTGTGTTGCCGCTGCCAATCCGTAATGTGCTCATACTGGGACTGGATTCACGCGGGCCAGAGGGGGCAGTTGCTCGCTCGGATGCGATTCTCGTTGTGGGCATGCCACAACGCACCGCACGACTCGGCCTGCTGTCGATCCCGCGGGATCTGTTCATCCCAGCGCCGGGCTTTGGCCTTCAGCGGGCGAACGTCATTCACCTGCTGGGTGAGCAGGAGGCGGAAGGGGGCGGGACGCGCCTTGCCGCTGAGAGCATCGCAGCTGCGTTTGACATGCCGATTGATCGCGTCATTCGGCTGGACTTTCGCGCGTTTGAGGCTATCGTAGACGCTTTGGGCGGGGTGAACGTCTATGTTGAGCGCACCATTACGGATTTTCAATTCCCTACGGACGACTTTGGGACGCAAACGGTCACGTTCAACGAGGGGTGGATGCACATGGACGGCGCGACCGCGCTCAAATACGCCCGCACCCGCAGCATGGACGATGACTATCGTCGTGCTACGCGTCAGCAGGCGGTGTTCCGTGCGGTGGCGGTGCGCCTCATCAACCCGCTAACGTGGCCATCAGTGCTGCGCGCGTGGGGTGAGTATGTGCAGACTGATATGAACGTGGGCGATCTAGTGTTGCTCGCCCCGTCAGTGCTGCTGCGCAGCGGTTCCGTCGAACAGCTCGTGATTGATCGTGACTACATCGTGCCCGGGCCAGGCGGCGCACAGCCTAACTATGAGCGCCTCAACCCGTTTCTAAATCGATACTTTCGGTCACTCACACGTTGAGCAGACGGTCGTAATTGCCCACCCAATCATCAGCGGAGCGCATCGATTTGTTGATCTCGATGTCGGCAATGCGTGGGTAGAGCCGCATCATCATCGCTGGCAGCTCATCCCAATTTTCTTCGCGGATGAGCTTTTCGAATTGGTCGGCCGTTTGGCTGGCCCAATACCACTGTTCTTGGAAGTCGTCCGCCTTCTTCCAGTAGTTGCGCTTTTCCCACGCTTTGATCGACTCTTCTACCGTCTCATGGATGTCGCGCAGGCTCAGCACGATGGTGGCGCACATGTCGCGGACGTCATCGTCCACTGTTTGCTTTTGCCCCAGCGCGCGCACAATTTCGGCAATTGTGCGCATGTGGTAGCTGCGTCGCTTGCCGGGTTCATTGGTGTTGATCACTCGTCCCATGATGGTCACCTTTCTTGAGGGTCAGTTATTCAGGAATGGATATAAGGCCGCAAACCCTTGTAGACGCGCAGGCTGCCAATTGTCTTGAGAATCGTTTCGGCGCTGCGCCCAGTGATCTCAGCCAGTTCGCGCGGTGTGCAGGGGCGGTTGCCATTGGCCAGAAACACGCGGAAGACGCTGTCGATGAGGCTGGTTTGTGGGTTGATGAAATCTGGTTGGCGCGCAGCTTCTTGAATAGCAGATTCGAGTGCGTCTAGCTGGCGAACTTCTGCCGTCTCAGGGTCGATGTAATCGATAAGCTCGCTCGTTTCGTGCGCGTTGAATTGATTACGCTGCTCTGGTGGCAGGTGAGTCAGAAGATATTGTCGTAGATCTTCCTCGCTGCGTTCCCACCATGAGTAGTCAATGTGGAAAAGCGTATCCAATGTGGGTTTGACAATTGTACTAGGTTTGTGGGGTTGCATGCTGGTCTACCTTTCCACTTGCGACAGCCGCCAATAGTGGTCGCCAACGTCTTCGAACTCAGCATTTGCTTGCAGCAAGGCAAAGATCGGCCCGGGGGGGCAGCGCCGCAGCACGTTCACTGCGCTGTAGAGGGTGGCAAAATGTACGGTTCCTTGGGGCGAGAGCTTGCTCAGTTCGTGAATGAGGCTGCGAACGATCGTTAGAAGTGTCTTGTTCTGATAAAACTTGGTGAGCGCCTCAATGGCTTTCAGGTCATCGACGCCGATGATCAGCAGCGGGTCATACTCTGCGCCGATGCTTCTGCGGCCATTTTCGAAAGCGATGCGATCCGTGTGCGGGGCAAAAATCGGGATGTACTCGACACGGGCGCGATGCGCATCATAGCTGACGATGTACTCACCGTCGTTAGCGCCACGCCGTACAGTGATGATTGTGCCCACGGGAAGCTGATGTTTGGTGTAGTAGTCGAACAGGCCGTACACGTAGCGATGCTCATGGACGACCCAGCCGGCGTAGTGAGTGTTGTCAGCGTCATCGACTAGTGTGATGCTGATGCGCGGGGTGCGAGCCGTGGGGAAGATTTGCCGCGTTTGCGCGTTGAGGGGCAAACTGCCAACCCTGAGATGGGGATAGATCAACTTCACCCGCGCTTTGGGCGCTTTACCTGACATTTCAATGTCGCTGAGTTCATCGTCTAGCTCTGCCTCAAGGTCGAGCATGTCCTCGTCGAGCAGATCTTCATCATATTCGATTGGGCGGTACACTAACGGATCGGGGATGCGCTGGACGGCTTCAGGTTCCATGCGTTTCAAGAACCACAAGATCCGACCTGCAGGCCCCACTTCGTCGAAGCGCTTATCTTGGCTCATGGCGAGGTTGAGGCTGAACGTTTGCAGCGCCATAGCCGAGGAGCCAAGCCCGCCGATTTGCTCGATGATCTGTTCTGGGCTGAGCGGCCCGCCGTTGTTCATGTCGAGGACGGCTTCTGCTAGGTGCAGCGTCCCGATGTCGATGTCTAGCACGAGGTCTTTAGGGAACCAATAGCCCGCCACTTGTTTGAGGTCTTTGTTAGCGTGGAGCGCTTCAAGCATACGACCGGTGACGTCCAGCGTGGCAGCGTCGAAGATGTCCTGTGCAGTGAGGTTGGCTGCAGAGTGGGCCGCATCCCCGGCTGGGTTCTGTACGAGTGGATGGTCCCCTTTGAACTCTGAGGCGAAATAACGTACTTCTTTGGTATCGCTGAATTCTACTGTAATGACCGAGAAATCGCCGTATGTGGGGTTGTTGCCCGGACGTTTGTCTGTGACTACCCCCAACGCCAAGTCCCATTTGCCGAAGATGAGCTTGTCACCGATCTCGTGTGATTCTGCCGGGTTGTAGAGGCGGGCGACTTTGAACCGTTTTTGGTAGAGTGCTCGCTCTTGGTCGAGACGCTTGCCGATCAAGTACAGTGCAAGATCGCGCGTAAGCATAGGCGTTTCTTTTTCAAGTAGATAGTTGGTCACGTCCTCAACATCCGCAGGCGTGATGACGAAACTCTTGAGCCATTGTTTGGCAAGCATGAGAAGTCCCTTCCGCAGTCTAAAACATGATTGTTGCGATCAGGACGAAAGCTGATGAGGATCAGCGCGTAATCTGGTCTGTCCCGGAAGATACAACGCTGCCATTGTAGCAAACGGGTGTGGGCTTGAATAGCGCAAGACCTGCTCGAAATCCTGTGCTAAACTTAAGATAAGATAGATTATTACAGGTGGATAAAGAGTGTGACGCGCTACGAAGATTGGAAAAATGCCCTTTACCACCGCAACCTACCCCCTCATTTGCCAACTTGGCTAGCGCAGTCGTGGGTGAGGTGTGCTTCTCGGTTAAACCCAACTGGCCACTATCGCACAACGTACCTCTCTGCGGAGGTGCTTGAGCTGCTGCTGCGCCAGCACAGCGCGCTGCTGAAGTTGGCGCGCCCGATCATGGAGGACGTCCTCCAGATGATGGAGCCGCTGCCCGCAGTGATGGTGTTGTGCGACAGCACGGGCTGCGTGTTGGACTTGGTCACAGCGCCGACGATGGCGGCTACGATTGATCAAATGGGGATTGCGCCTGGACTGTTCTTGGATGAGTCGCACGCGGGGACAAACGCCGTGGGGGTGGCGCTGATCGAGGCGGCATACTTCCAAATCGTCGGCGCGGAGCATTTTTCTGTCCATTGGCATCCGTTCGCTACAACCGCTGCCCCTTTGTTCACATTAGAAGGGCAAATGATCGGCGTGCTAGCGCTCATCCAACCAGAGGCAGCATGCAGCCCAAGCATGCTGGGGTTGGTCGTTTCAACAGCTAAGGCGATTGAAAATCAATACTCCATTGAAATCCTGAACCAGAAAATCAACGCTTATCAGAACGAGCTGAACACGGTGATCAGCGCGACTTCTGAACCAGTGCTGGCGTGGCGATCTGACGGAATCGTGACCTACATCAACACACACGCCGCGCACATCATCGGTCAGCCGCGTGAACGGGTAGTGGGGTATCCGTTGGCGCAGGTGTTGTCACTGCCAGCTGCTCTGCGTGAGTACATTGCAGCCGATCAGGAAGTGAGCGATGTTGAAGTCGTGCTGGCGTTTCAACAGACGGAATATAACTGTCTTGCTAACTTGCGATTGATTCATGATGAGGCACAGCAGACGATCTACATCCTGACGCTGCGCCCGATTGAGCAGCTTCAGCAGCTTGTCAACCGCTTTATCGGCGCGCGGGTGCGGCTGGACATCGCTAACCTCATCGGCGAGAGCGACGTCATGCGGCGGCTGCGGCGGCACGTTGAGGCAGCCGCTCGCGGCAGCGTGTCTGTCCTCATTACAGGGGAGACCGGCACAGGCAAGAGTTTGATCGCCCAAGCAATTCACGCGCTCAGCAACCGCGCCTCTGGCCCGTTCATCAGTTTGAACTGTCGCGCCATCCCGCGTGAAACGGCGCTTGAGGAACTCATGGGCTTTGAAGCTAACCGCAGCGGCGAAAAAGGCCAGGCCAGCAAATTTGAATTGGCGCATGGGGGGACGTTGTTTCTGACGGAGGTCGAAGCGCTGCCTTTGAACGCACAAGCTGCGGTGTTGCGAGTAATCGAAACGGGCAACTCAATCCGCCTAGGTGGGGTGCGCCAGATTCCAATTAACGTCAGGATCATCGCGTCTACGACGGTAGACTTAGATAAATTGGTTGCAACCGGCGACTTTCGATCCGATCTGTTCTTCCAACTGAGCGGCATTCATCTCACTGCGCCACCGCTGCGTCAGCGGTTAGACGACATTCCTGATTTGGTATCAGATATTCTTCATCGGTTGGCTGGAGAGCTAGGACGTCCACTGACCCTTTCGGAGGACGCGCTCAAAATCTTGAGGGAGTACGACTATCCGGGCAATTTGCATGAGCTTCAGGCGATCATTGAACGTGCTGCCTCGAAATTAGACAATGATCTGATTGATTCAGAGGTCATCATCGAGTCGATGCGCGATCATCGTCGTTTGAGCGATCCTGCGGGCGCTCCTATCAGCCAAAGCTTACGGCAAATTGAACAAGCGGCGATTTTGAACGCTCTGGCGCAAGATGCGGCACTATCGGCTTGTAGATCGGGTTTCTTCATAACTAGGCCAAGTTTTTCTTCAGCTGTTTCATTGTGAAACAGCTGACTTTTTTCTCCTATCCACAAAGAAACAGTTGCGGACCAATTGTGTGAGCAAGGCTTGACATGAGCTAGGCTAACAATGCATGAGCAGCAAATAATGTTCAGCTCATCTGTGTAAGTGAGACACGCCATGCAAGGAGGTAAAAACACTGCTCTTTGAAAGTTAAATAAGACCAATAATAGAGTCTGCTTCAATTCGTAACTACTCAATGAAAGAAAAGCAAAGTTTTTCAGGAGGACTATTAGATGAAAACCCCTTTGCGTATCGTACTATTCGTAGTGATGATTCTCACAGCCTCTCTCGTGTGGTCGAGCGTGGTGTCCGCGCAAGAAGGGGCTGCTACCCCCGAAGTGACGGGTGCAACAGCCGAGCAGCCGACAGTCGCTGAGGCAGCAGCGGCTACGCCGTCGAATTTTTTCATCGCTGAGATTATCGGCACGATGATCCTCATCCTGTTGGGTGATGGGGTGGTGGCCAACGTGGTGCTCGGCAAGACGAAGGGCAACGGCAGCGGCTGGATTGTTATCACGTTTGGCTGGGGTATGGCGGTCTTTGTCGGCGCGTACAGTGTAGCTGCCATTAGCGGCGCGCATCTGAACCCTGCTGTGACGATTGGCTTGGCCGTCACCAATCAACTCTCATGGGGCGATGTGCCACTGTACATCATCGCGCAGTTTATCGGCGCGTTCATCGGCGCAGTGCTGGTGTTCGTGCACTACTACCCACACTTCGGCGAGACCGAAGACCCCGGCCTCAAGCTGGCAGTGTTCAGCACTGGCCCGGCCATCCGCAACGTGGGCTTGAACCTCGTCAGCGAGATCATCGGCACGTTTATGCTGATCTTCGGCATCTTGATGCTGGCCAACGGCAACTTCTCTGGTCTGGGGCCGCTCCCTGTGGCGCTGCTCGTGCTCGGCATCGGTCTCAGTTTGGGCGGCAGCACGGGCTATGCCATCAACCCCGCGCGTGACCTCGGCCCGCGCATTGCCCACTTCCTACTGCCGATCCCGGGCAAAGGTGATAGCGACTGGGGCTACTCGTGGATCCCGGTCGTTGGCCCGATCATCGGCGCAGTGATCGCGGGTGTGCTATATCTGGCGCTCTTCGCATCGTAAACCTCAGCAACTCGAACGAGGGTATGCGATTGAACGCATACCCATCTGTCGACGTCAATCGGAGCAAGTCAACTCAAGTATGCAATTTGATGGATGTACAATTAGTTGAGGTGAAAGCAGGATATGAAAAAGTTAATTAATCATCCAGAGAATGTCGTTACGGAAGCGCTGCAAGGGATGGAATCCGCCCATGCAGACCTCATCAAGGTACATTACAACCCGAACTACATCGTGCGCGCGGACGCTCCTGTAAGCGGTAAGGTCGGGTTGCTGTCGGGCGGTGGCAGCGGCCACGAGCCGATGCATGGCGGCTTTGTCGGGTATGGTATGTTGGACGCGGCCTGCCCGGGTGCGGTTTTCACTTCGCCTACTCCTGATCAAATGCTCGAAGCGACAAAGGCGATCAATGGCGGCGCGGGCGTCTTGCACATCGTCAAAAACTACACCGGTGACGTGATGAACTTTGAGATGGCTGCTGAATTGGCTCGCTCAGAGGGGATCGAAGTTGAGGCCGTGGTGATTGATGATGACGTGGCCGTGCAGGATTCGCTTTACACGGCGGGGCGGCGCGGTGTTGGCTTGACTGTGCTCGCGGAGAAGATCTGCGGCGCAGCAGCCGAAGCCAAGCACAGCCTGCAAGAGGTGACTGAAGTGTGCCGCAAGGTCAACAGTCAGGGGCGCAGCATGGGCATGGCGCTGACCTCCTGCACGGTTCCGCACGCGGGCAAGCCTACCTTCGAAATCGGTGAAGATGAGATGGAAATCGGCATCGGCATCCATGGTGAGCCGGGGCGTCAACGCATGAAGATCAAGACCGCGGCAGAAATCGTCGAGATGCTCGTCAAGCCGATTGTGGAAGATCTGCCTTTCAAGAGCGGTGATGAGGTGTTGGCATTCGTCAACGGCATGGGTGGCACGCCCTTGATTGAGCTGTATCTCGTCTACAACGAGGTTCAGAAGCTGCTTTCGGCGCACGGCATCAAAATCACCCGTCACCTAATCGGCTCTTACATCACGTCGCTGGAGATGGCAGGGACATCGGTCACCCTGTTGAAACTCGACGATCAACTGACTAAACTCTGGGATGCACCAGTGAAAACGCCGGCGCTGCGCTGGGGGATGTAATTGGTGATTGCTCGCATGGGGCACAGGCGCGCCTGTGCCCTGCCTTGATGATTCATGAGGAGTGTAAAGATGACTTTGTCCCGCGATGTTCTAATCCGCTGGATGCAATTATTCGCTCAGTCTATTGAAGCCAATAAGGACTACCTGACCGAGCTTGATTCTGCGATCGGTGACGCTGACCACGGTGCGAACATGCATCGCGGGATGCAGGCAGTGCTAGGTAAGCTGCCAACCGTAGCGGAAAGCGATATCGGTAACATCCTAAAGACAGTGGGCATGACGTTGGTTTCCACGGTAGGGGGTGCTAGCGGGCCGCTGTACGGGACGTTCTTTATTCAGATGGCGTCTGGTGCGAACAACAAGATGGAATTGACCTTAGAGGATTATGTGAACGCGCTGCAAGCTGGCATTAACGGGATTGTCATGCGGGGCAAAGCTCATCTCCAAGATAAGACGATGTTAGACGCGCTGCAGCCGGCGCTGGACGCGCTGAAGCAGGCTGCGGAGTCTGGGGCTTCGCTGCAAGATGCGCTGGAGCAGTCAGCAGCGGCAGCGGCTGCCGGCCGTGATGCGACGACGCCGCTGCCCGCTCGCAAGGGGCGCGCAAGTTACCTCGGAGATCGTAGCATCGGCCATCAGGATCCCGGGGCCACGTCGTCACATCTCTTGTTACAGTCACTTGTGGACGCTGTCAAAGGCTAAACACCTTTGAATGTCAATGATGTTTGGATAGTAGCCAAAAGATTTAGTTGAGGAGTTTCGAAATGGCAAAATATGTTGTTGCAATTGATCAAGGGACGACAAGCACGCGCTGCATGATCTTCGATCACAGCGGCGGCGTGGTGGGTGTTGATCAGAAAGAACACCAGCAGATTTACCCCAAGCCTGGCTGGGTTGAGCACGACGCGGTTGAGATTTGGATCCGCACGCAGGAGGTTATCAGCGGGGCGCTGTCGAAGACGGGGGTAAGCGTGAACGACATCGCAGCCGTGGGCATCACCAACCAGCGTGAAACCGCGGTCGTGTGGGATCGCAAGACGGGGCGCCCGGTGTACAACGCTATCGTATGGCAGGATACGCGCACCGACACGATCTGCAACGAATTGGCCGCGCAGGGTGGGCAGGATCGCTTCCGTGAGAAGGTCGGTCTGCCGCTGGCGACTTATTTCTCTGGCCCCAAGATCAAGTGGATCCTCGACAATGTGGAGGGCGTGCGCGCCCGTGCTGAGGCCGGCGAGGTGATCTTTGGCAATATCGACACGTGGCTGATCTGGAACCTGACAGGCGGTTCACAGGGCGGCGTGCACGTCACAGATGTGACGAACGCCAGCCGCACGATGCTGATGAACCTTGAAACGCTCGACTGGGACGATGAAATCCTGAGCATCATGGGCGTTCCGAAAGCAATGCTGCCCGCCATCAAGTCCTCGAGTGAGGTATACGGCAACGCTAGCGGCGCGCTCGGCGGCATCCCTGTCAGCGGCGACTTGGGCGACCAGCAGGCAGCGCTGTTCGGTCAGACGTGCTTTGACGTGGGCGAAGCCAAGAACACCTACGGCACGGGCTGCTTTATGCTGCTCAACACCGGCACGAAAGCTGTGCAGTCCAAGAACGGCCTGCTGACGACGCTGGGCTACAAGATCGGCGACCACGCGCCGATTTACGCGCTGGAAGGCTCCATCGCCATCACAGGTGCGCTAGTGCAGTGGCTGCGCGACAACCTGAAGCTGATCGAAAAATCCGCCGACGTTGAAATCCTTGCGAAAGAGGTCGAAGACAACGGCGGGATTTACTTCGTGCCGGCCTTCTCTGGGTTGTTCGCGCCGTACTGGCGCAGCGACGCGCGCGGCGTGATCGTCGGCATGACGCGCTACGTCACCCGCGGCCACATCGCCCGCGCTGCGCTTGAGGCCACTGCCTTCCAGACGCGCGAAGTGCTCGACGCGATGAACAAAGACTCGGGCGTGAATCTCACCGCGCTGAAGGTGGACGGTGGTATGGTGTTCAACGATCTGCTGATGCAGTTCCAGTCAGACATCTTGGGTGTGCCGGTAGTGCGCCCGAAAGTGGCAGAGACGACCTCACTCGGTGCGGCCTACGCAGCGGGCTTGGCGGTTGGCTTCTGGAGCAAGATAGACGACCTGCGCGCCAACTGGGGCAAGGACAAAGAGTGGACGCCGCAGATGGACGCAGCTAAACGCGAAGAACTCTACGCAGGCTGGTTGAAGGCAGTCACGCGCACCTTCGACTGGGTTTCGTAACGTCTTTCAGAGCTGGCGCAGGGCGCTGCGCCAGCTTTTGGCTTGTTGATCGTTGTTTTCCTCGTGCTGAGACGCTGGCTGACACCTGCTTGAACAAGTAACTAGCGTCACTTTAATAGGGCCACATTTCTGCAAGGTAGGCGGACATGATCGGTATGGTCATTGTCTCACATAGTTATTCATTGGCGCAGGGGGTGTTGGAGCTTGCGCGTCAAATGGGCGGAGATGAAATGCCGATTGCCGCGGCAGGCGGGCTGGACATGCCAGAGCATCCGATTGGCACGGATGCAGCCCTCATTTTGTCTGCCATTCAATCGGTCTACAGTCCTGACGGCGTAATCGTGCTAATGGACATGGGCAGCGCAATCTTGAGCACTGAAACGGCGCTGGACATGCTGCCAGAGGAGCAGCGCAGCCGCGTTGTGCTGTCACCCGCGCCACTGGTGGAGGGGGCGATCACGGCAGCCGTCCAAATCCGCCTCGGCCAGTCCCTTGAGGCAATCAAGCAGGAGATGAACAAGGCGCTGACTTCCAAGCAGGCGCAACTTGGCGCAGAGAACGTTACGGATATTGGGGATAGCGAAGCCGTGCTGTCAACGTCTGATGACGCGAAGCGGCTGCGATTAAAAGTTCCCAATGTTTTAGGATTGCACGCTCGGCCTGCGGCTCGCCTCGTCCAGACCGTAGGACGTTTTAAAGCGTCGGTCAGCCTACGCAATGTGACGACCAACAGCCCATTCGTGAACGCTGCCAGCTTGAACAACGTGGCAACGCTCGGGGCGAGCTTTGGCCATGAGATTGAGTTTAGCGCGACAGGCGAGCAAGCGGCTGATGCGCTGCAAGCGATTCAAGTGCTGGCCGCTCAGAACTTTGGTGACCCGCTAGAAGATGCATCGGCTGCGCCTGTCGCGCTGCGCCATCACAGCGCTGATGCGCCTGAGGGGGTGCTGCGGGGGCTAGCAGCCAGCAGCGGCATCGCCATCGGGCCAGCGCGCCGCCTAGAGCGCCCCAAGATTACTATTACGCCGCAAAGTGTGGACGATGCCCAAGCGGAGGTGCAGCGGTTCTACCAGAGCGTGGAGCAAGCGCGCGCTGATATCGCCGTCAACCAGCGCCTGACCGTTCAAAAAACGAGCGCCCACGACGCGATGATCTTCGAAGCGCACGCGCTGCTGCTGCAAGATGAAAGCCTGCTTCAACCAACAGAAGCGGCCATCCGCCAGAACCAGCAGGATGCTGCGACCGCGTGGAAGGCAGCGATCGATGCCATGGTGGCCCGTTATCGCAGCCTTGACGACCCGCTGCTGAGCGCGCGCGCGGCGGATGTGGAAGATGTGGGGCTGCGCGTGCTGGGCCACTTGTTGGGGGTCGACCTCGATCTGACTTTAGGCGGCCCGGGCATCCTCATCGCGGATGACCTCAGCCCGTCAGAAACTGCGCGCCTCGATACATCGCTGGTGCAAGGTATCTGCACCGCGGCAGGCAGCCCGACATCCCACAGCGCGATCCTCGCGCGCGCACTCGGCATCCCTGCTGTGTTAGGGCTCGGGAACGCGATTGCTCAGCTAGAGCCAGAGACGATGTTAGTTGTGGACGGCACGCAGGGCGAGGTTCACGTCCAGCCGTCCGAGGCGACGCTTGCTACCTATCGCGCACAAGTTGAAGAAGAGCAGCGCCGCCGAGCCGAGGCGCTCAAGCGCAGCCAGCAGCTGGGCCAGACGCAAGACGGCCATCGCGTTGAGATATTTGCCAACATTGGCTCGGTCAACGAAGTGAGAAGGGCGGTCGAGCAAGGCGCAGAGGGGATCGGCTTGCTGCGGACGGAGTTTCTGTTTTTGGATCGGCTGGATGCACCCTCTGAGGATGAGCAGTATGCGGCGTTTTGCGCAATAGGCGAGGCGCTGGCAGGCCGCCCGATGGTCATCCGCACGTTGGACGTCGGCGGTGACAAACCGTTAGCCTATGTGGAACAGCCCGACGAAGCGAACCCCTTCTTAGGCAAACGAGCGATTCGCCTTAGCCTTGCACAGCCCGACTTGTTCAAGGCGCAGCTTCGGGCGGTACTGCGCGCCAGCGTGCATCACCCGCTGCTCTTGATGTTCCCGATGATTGCCATTGTGGACGAGTTCAAACAGGCGGTGGCACTGCTAGAGGCCTGTCGCGCCGAACTTAACATCCATGAACCGCGCTTCCCTGTTGGGATGATGGTAGAAGTGCCGTCAGCGGCGATTGACGCGGCCAGCTTCGCGCCACACGTGGACTTCTTCTCAGTTGGCACAAATGACTTGACTCAGTACGTGTTCGCTGCCGAGCGCGGCAACGCCAACGTCGCCTACCTTGCTAACGATAATCACCCGGTGATCTTGCGCTTGATTCGTCAAGTGGTGGAGGCGGCGAAACAGCACGGCAAGTGGGTAGGCGTGTGCGGCGAATTAGCCGGCGATTTGAGCGCAGTGCAGGCGCTGGTTGGGATGGGCGTTCGTGAACTGAGCATGAGCGCCTCTCGCATCCCTGCGATCAAGGAAGCGGTGTTCGCGCTCAACTACGAGCAATCGCGCGAGATTGCCGCGCGCCTCTAGCAAGTTGTCTGCGCGCTGAGAGACGCGCGGCTGCGAAAGTCTCAAGGTTGACCCTTGCAGGCTTTTCGCTATAATGCGAGTGGTTCCGTCCACACCTATCATTGAGGAAACAGAAGGGTTCGAGATGTCAACATTTCGCACATGGCAGCCGAAAGTGCGCCGCCGTAAGCGTGTTCATGGGTTCCGCGCTCGTATGCAGACCAAAGGTGGGCGCAAAGTGATCCAAGCGCGTCGCAAGCACGGTCGTCATAAGCTGACCGTCCAGACGGTGCACGTTAAAAAGGTGACCTGGAACGCCTCCTAAGCGACGGTTAAGGCGTCATGTGGCGTAAGTTACGACTGCGCCGCAGGGGTGACTTCCTTCGGTTAAGACAGGTCGGGCGCACGGTTCATCACCCGATGCTGTTGATAAGCGTTGGTGAGAACGGCGAGGCGCACAACCGCTACGGATTTGTCA
>DAOUBS010000135.1:0-3963 GCA_034432435.1 Anaerolineae bacterium | reverse complement strand
CTCAATCAAGTCACGGTGGATGGCGTCGCTTGGTATCAGATCAACGTGCCTCCGTTTGGTATCGGTTGGACGACGAACGTTCGCTTACGCCCGCTTGCCTGCGGCGCGGACACGGTCGTCGTCACACGCTTTGGAACTGAATTGCGGTTTGATGGCATCGCGGCGCGTCCCCCACTGCCACTACCTGAAGGCACTGAGCTATTTTTGCGCGGGGCATCATTCTCTGGGTCAGTGTTGGTTGAAGATGTGAACGGCGTTCGTGGTCTGGTCGGCGCAGACACAGTTGAGATCCGTCCTGCTAACATCGTCTCGCGCTGCGATTTGATCCCCACGGCTGCATTCGCCGCAGCGGCAGCCGCGGGCAACGCAGGCGCACTTCAAGCTCCTGTGACAAGTGGCAACATTGCGATCGTGAACACGGGTAATCTCAACATCCGCAGCGGCCCGTCTGCAAATTTCGCAAGCATCGCTGTTGTCCCGGGCGGCACGCGCCTGAATGTGCTGGCGCGCTCACGTGATAACGTATGGTTCCTCGTGGAGGGGCCGTTTGGCCGTGGTTGGGTCAACAACACGCTTGTGATTTTCCGTGGGGTGTATGACACCATTCCTGTAATTAACTAGTTGTTCGCAGTAAGCTACAATGGTGCCCTGACATGTGTCAGGGCTTTTTGCTTTTCGTGGAGGGTTTATGAGCTATCTGAGATATTTCGCCCCCAACTCGAGATTCTCGCACAGTGCTGCGCAGTCAGTATTCGGTGGGATTTCTGGGCTTCAGCAGTCCAGTACATGGCCACAGGTCAGAGTCGCTGCCGTTGGCATGAGTGGCAGTGAAGCCGAGGCGATGGGCATTGTGACTGTGCTGCGCTACTTGCTGAGCAGTCATCCGGATGTCAAAGTTTATCCTGCTTACTATCAGTTAGAAGAGGTCAATGAACTAGCGCACGCTGAGCACTATGTGCCGTTCGACGAGATCAAGAATCAGTTAACCCTCACCGGGCAGTTAGAAAGCAATGGAAGCTATTCCGTCGGGCTTCATGGGTTACTCGTCAAAGATGGCAGCGTCATCTTTCATGGATCAATCGCAGCAGCAGATCAGATTGGTGATGAACTGCTGCAATTGGCTAGCAAACTCTTAGCTGCCATCGTGGGTTTGGACAATCCGATCATCGAGGTAAAAGTCAAGCGTCAGGAGGTACACCTTGCAGAGCTTTGGGATCTAGAAGATCTGCTGGTCTCAAGCCTCACTGATGAATACTTCGACGAGGCAAAATTCGTCAGTGAAGTGAGTGCGCTGCTGTCGAAGCTGTCGACAGACACGTTAGGCAGCTTCATTTTGGGTCATTTGCTCAAAGAAGCAGTCGTTGGCCCCTATGGAATCAGCGTTGGAACCGTGCGATCGATGTTTGATGAACTGTGTGAGAGCAAAAACGACACGCTGCTTGTCCCGGTAGTCAGTGGTTTGATCGTTACAGGTCGATCTGATCTTGTCGTCGATTCGCTGATGGATGACATCTCAGTCCATTCTGATGAACTAAAAATGCTCTTCACCGATGCCGCCGTTTACAGTGGTCATGTTCGTCTAGCCATTTCTCAGCTCCAAGAAGGGGTTAGAGAAGTTGGTACACATGCGTTTGCGCGGGCGTATGCTGATACGATGCGTTATCTCTCAGATTCTGGCCGCCTAGAACCCAACACAGCGCTGATCTTTTCGCAATCAGATGATGTGATTGAGGAGATCGTAGAGGCGTATCGGTTTGCATACGAGAAGGAATCGGTCGCGGAGACAGGTCTAAGGCTGATTGACTTCCAATTGGCGGCTGAGCTGGACTTTGACGAAGCGATTGCTGTGTCAATTCTACAACATGACACTACCGGCGTTGACTGCCAGAACCTCATCAGCACACTAGGAGAGGATGAACTCATCGAAATAGTCATTGACGCAGTCGAAGCGACTGAAGAGCTTGATGACACTGCATTAATTGGGCTTGCGCTGCTCTACGTCGAAATCGGCAATGATGAAGCAGCTAAAGAGTGCCTTGAAGACGTAAAAAATAAAACATCCCAGTACTACCGCCAAACGGCTTATCAAGTGCAAGTGCCCGACGCAGACAGCTTAATTTTCGAGATGTCTCAGAGGCTCAGCAGTGGCGGAAGCCTCACTGACGAGCAGATCGACGTGTTGGAGTCGATTATCTCGATCTACGATCTGCATGAGGGAGCCTACAACGTGCTAGCACGAGCATACGCCGCTCGTGACGATTTAGAAGCTGCTATGGAGGTGCTCAACGAAGCCATTCAAAAGACAAACAGCAGCAGCGGTTATCTTCAAAAAGCCCAGCTATATTGGGAGAGAGAGCAGCACGAGCAGGCTATACAAACACTGCTTGATGGGGTAGGGCAGTTTGCATATGACAGCAACTTGTTCGCGTTGTTAGCGCGCTACTTGTTCGATGCAGATCAGATCGACGAAGCGCGCGAATTCCTGCGCAAGGCAGATTATCTAGCACCTGATGGCGCGCTTCTGACACAAGTCAAGAATTACATCGGTGCGAACCTAGCACGAGACTAAGACTAATTCGCCGGCGCAGGCGTCTTGTAATGCCTTTTCACAGGCTTGCCAATGATTCGGCTGGATGTCAAATGTGATGCAAACTTGATCAGTGAATTCAGTGGCGCGAATGACTGCGTCATGCTGTGCGAGCACTTGACACAATCGATTGTAGTGCTTGTAAGAAGCTAGCATAGTGAAACTGACATAGGAAACTTTTAGTTCTGTGGCGCACAGCGCGAGGGCTTGCTGCGCGGCTTCTGTATATGCTCGCACAAGCCCACCTGTGCCAAGCTTGCGACCGCCAAAATAGCGACTCGTGACCAGCACAACATCGCCAAGCTGTGCCCCTTGCAGCACCGTCATTGTCGGTCTGCCGGCTGTTCCGGGCGGCTCTCCGGCATCAGACATACCGTAGATGCTCGTGTTGCCAAAGCCGATGCAGTAAGCGTAGACATGATGGGTGGCGTTTGGTTCCAGCATTCGCACCTCATGAATAAACTCACGAGCGCTTTCAACGCTTTCAGCGCGTGAAACACGCGTGATGAACCGCGATTTTTCAATCTCTACCGTTGAAATGACAACATCGCTTAAGGGTCTTTTATAGGTCATATGAGGTCAAATAAGCAGCGAGTAGGGGAGGTTGGATTTCGAATTTAGGGGTTAGCAGTTGCTTTGTGATGAGCAGTTCGGCGGCTTCACGGCTGCTGCCTGATAGCTGTGTTCCGTGTAAAATTTGTCTTAAGACCTCTCGCTCGTCGTCGTCAAATGCTCTGACCAGTATCTCACACTCTGATCGAACGCCTCTATCTGTGAGCAGCGTTTGAATCGTTTGATTCGAGAAAGACACTTCTGAGACACGTGCGACTTCAACGCAGGCTCGCATCAAACCAGCAAAGCCACCCGTAACACTGTAGATGTGATCTGCTACTGTGGGTGTTAGATTTTGCAGCATGAGTTGCGCATCACAGAATGTGTAGGGGCCGAGAGACTGCTGGCTGTCGTTGAACAACTCTACAAACGGTTCTACGACATCAAATTCAAGTTGATAGCGGCTGCACAGGCGCGACAGCGTGGTGCGTGAAAAAGTCACATACGAAAGCTGCGCCTTGTGCATGTCGCGCAGTCCTCGCAAGTTTAAGAAGAACTGAGGTGGCATCATCTGCATGAACGACTCGAATTCGTCGAAGATCAGCACAATTTGATAGCCGCGTACGAAGAACAGGTTTAACGCCAGCTCAAGGTAACGCACCCCCATGTGAGCATACAGCGGGTTACGACCATCTTGCAGACGTTGGTACGTCTGAAACAGCACATCGGCATCTCTGTCTAACATCGTGAATGGATAAGCGGTGATATAGAGCCGATGCATGATCAACTCATGACCAGCCCAACAGCGAATGCTTTCATCCTCA
>DAOUBS010000134.1:0-3835 GCA_034432435.1 Anaerolineae bacterium | reverse complement strand
CAGCACCAGAAACGAAAGGCTGGCGAGCGAGAACACGCCCACCAGCAGAAAGTTGGCGATCAGCAGCATCATTCCCAGCCCAATCAGCGCTGCGGGCAGGAAAAGCGGGCTGCGCGGCGCGGCAGCGCCTGTTCTGCTCACTTTAAGGCTATCCTTCGAACAGGTAATCGCGCAGGATGACGTGTGCCGATGACTGGCGCAGACGGTTGAGCGCCTGGGCTTCTAACTGGCGTACCCGTTCACGGGTGACACCGATTGTCTGGCCTACTTCTTCCAGCGTGTATACTCTGCCATCTGCCAGGCCGTAGCGCAGCCGCAGAATCTGCGCCTCGCGCGGGGGCAGTTTATCCAGTGCCTGCTGAATCTGTTCCTGAAGCAGGTGTGTGGCCTCTTCCTCAGCGGGGGCTGGGCTGTTCACATCCTCCACGAAGTCGCCAAAGGTGCTGTCCCCCTCGTCGTCGATGGGCGTTTCAAGGCTGACCGGCCGGCGAGAGATCTCAAGCAGGTTTTCCACTTTATCAGGCGTGGTTTCCATGCCGATTGCCAGCTCTTCGATCTTGGGGTCGCGGCCCAGTTCCTGCAAAAGCTGTAACTGCACACGGCGCATGCGGTTGAGCTGGTCGCCCATATGTACCGGCACGCGGATGGTGCGCCCCTGGTCGGCGACGGCACGGCTGACTGCCTGGCGAATCCACCACGTGGCATAGGTGCTGAACTTGTGGCCGCGCTGGTATTCAAACTTGTTTGTGGCGCGGATCAAGCCGATGTTGCCTTCTTGAATCAGGTCAAGAAAGGGGACGCCGCGCCCGATGTACTTCTTCGCCACGCTGATGACCAAGCGTGCGTTGGCGCGGATGAGATGCTCTTGTGCCATCTCCCCATCTTGGATGACCTCACGCAGCGCCTGCTCTTCAGACCAAAGCAGGCTGTCTTCATCGGCGTTTTCCAGCCGTTCGCGCGCCCAGATGGCTGCTTCCATGCGCTTGGCGAGCGCCACTTCTTCCTCAGCAGTAAGCAGGGGGACGCGGCCGGCTTCCTTAAGGTACAAGCCGACAACATCATCGGTGTCGAGCGCCTGTTGATAGCCGGCATCGTCGATGAGATCGTGCATGAGGAATTTGCTGTCGAGTTCGGCCTCCAGCGATGCCAGATCAAGGTCAGCCGGTTCAACTGCAACAATGTCTTGATCAACATCACCCGGCAAGGCGCTGCCCGGCACAACTTCGATGCCGGCATCGAGCAGCTCGTCCATGATGTCGTCTAGCAAAGCGACATCCGTCTCGACATCTGGCAGCGCAGCAAGGATGTCATCGTAAGTGATGAACCCCTGCGCGCGTGCTTTGTTGACGAGTTGAGTGCGGAGTTGATCTTTTTCCATAGTCGGTACCATATTCAAGCCACCTGTACTATCTCGCGCTGCCTGTGCATCGCAGCGAATCTTCATCTGATCAAAGTGCCATAGAGTATGACATTTTAAGAAAGTACTGCGAGGCCTACGCAGCACCACTTCTACTTTTCTAATCCAATACGCTGAGCTGGTGACGATTATATTCAGGAGCTGCTGACAGCAAAAACCCGCTCAACAGCGGCTTTGTGATGTCGAATTACTTACACATTCGACCTATAAAAGTATCGCGCTTTTAAATGTTTGTCAAGCAGGCAAAAATGGCTGAATTTGTCGTAAATAGCCTGCTAAAAACTCCACTGCGCCGCGGTTCAACACATAAACCTCAGGACGATCATCCACCAGCGCGTAATACCCCTCACCACTGCCAGGAACAAGATTGCCTACGACAATGTTTCTTGTTTCCATCGTTGTTAGAATAACTTGAATTTGTAACCAAAAGGTTTCAGAGGTTAATCCATAATTAACCAAGTTAACATCATCGGAAATCGACAGAACCTCAACGTATGGAATGAAGGCCACAGTCTTGGCGATGTTGTTGGCAACGATCGGGTCGAGCGCGTTAGGGTCTGCGACTCCAACGAGACGCCAACCACCGCTGCCGTTGGCTTCGAGGATCAGGTCACGAGTACTGTTAGGGTCGTCAATGCGCAGGGCTTGGATCGTCTCTGCTGTGATGTGACGGAACACGGTCTGCACATCGCGCGGGTCAGAAGTTGGTGTGACGGTGGGGCGTGGGATGGCGTTGGGCAAGTTTTGCCATGTGGCCACCCCGACGAGCGCCACCAGAACGACCAAAAGGATGAAAGCCGTTGGTATCTTCTTCATGCGGCTCTGTAGCGCCTCCAGTAGATGAACCCGGCGATGGCTAGCATCGAGCCGGGCATCAAGAACAGGGTGATGAACGCGATCACGTCGAGCTGCTGCCCCCCGCTGAAGAGCACAGGGGTTGTCGTGAACGCCCGCGGGGCAAACGTCACTTGCTGAGAGAACCCCGTGAGCCAACCGATGCTGTTCATGAACAGCGTCGCGTTGCCAGTCGCGTAAAACTGGCTTTGCGCGCTGGTGTAGCCGTTCGTGAGGAATTCACCATCGCCGACGAGCACGATGCGCGCGCCGGTAGCAGGGTTTTCAGCGAATGCCACCAGCGACAGCGGTCCGCGCAGGTCTGCGTTGGGGTCGGCGATGAACTCATTGCGCTCGACGATGGCGCGCGTGTCGGTCTCGCCCCAGCTTTGCTCTGATGAGAAGATCACTGTTCCGTTAGGGACGGGCGGCTGAGGGTTCACCTCAATTGCGCGCGCCATGTGGAACATCGTGGCGGTTGATGGGTCGTTCGGTTGGTTGAGGCCAGCCGTCAGCACATTTTCGGTCACTACTTGAGCGCTCACCACGTGAAGCGCGCTGGGGCCGGGGGAGCGCGTGTCAACGACGACGGCATCGGTCATGCGCAGGCCGAACGTTTCCCACAAGTAAGCGTTGAAGGGGCTGTTCGCGTTGAGAAATACCTCACTCGTGGGGAAGAAATCAGCGGCGATGAAGAGCGTGCCGCCGCGCTCGACATACTCACGGACGACGGCTAACTCTGCGTCGGTCATCTCGCGCTGAGGGCGGGCAATGATGAGGGCGGAGGCGTCGCGTGGGATGGTCTGGCCAGCCTGTGCAAGCTCGGAGAGGCGCAGCGCGTCCGTCACGATGCCGTTGGCGCGCAGGTTGTTGTTGAGGATCGACATCCCTTGCTGCGAGTTGCTCAGCGCGTCGAGCGTTTGCAGGCCTTGTTCGAAGTAGACCTTGAAAGAGCCACCTGCCAGCACCCGCGCGATGGCCTCGGTCATGCTGCGCTCTTGAGTCGCCTGATTGGAGACGGGCGTAACGGTGGAGAGGTCAAGCGTGCCGTCAGGGTTCACAAAGCCGACGAACACGTAGTAGTTGGACGCGAGCGCCTGCGAAAACGGAGCAGCGATGCCGGGTTCACGGATCGGATCGACGTATTGGCGCGTGATAGCCCCATTAGAGGCCGCTTCATAAAGCTGCCAATAAGCGTCGTCGATCTCGCGCTGGAGCAAGTCCTGTGGCCGATAGAAGCCGAGGATGCGCAGCGGGCGTGGGCTGCGCTCGACCACGCGCAGCAGTTCAAGCGTCTGTTCTGTGAGGGTGAAACGGCGGTCAATCGTGAGGTCGCTCACGATGACGGCGCGTTGAACGATGATGTAAAACACCGTCACAATGGCCACCAGCAGCAACGTTGTGAAGATGGCAGAGGTGCTGCGCTGGACTTGCCTGCCGGTGAAGAACGCCTTGAACTCTTGCGGCGTCATGGCCGCCCACAGCGTCGCGCCCAACCCCCCGATGATCAGCCCAGCGGCAACGAATTCGCTCAAGCTCAGCGACCAGATGAAGGCCGTCAAGGCCACAACCGCCCCCAACCCT
>DAOUBS010000133.1:0-13130 GCA_034432435.1 Anaerolineae bacterium | reverse complement strand
CCCGTGCGCCGCGTCTTTCAGCAGGTCGTAGCGCTCGATGAAGATCGGCTGATGACAGGCGATGAAGTTCGCCTTGTGGATCAGATAGCTGGAGCGGATCGGCTGTGGGCCAAAGCGCAGGTGAGAGACAGTCATCGAGCCGGACTTCTTGGAGTCATAGACGAAGTAGCCCTGCGCGTAGTTGGGCGTGTTCTCGCCAATGATCTTGATCGAGTTCTTGTTTGCGCCCACTGTGCCATCCGCCCCCAAGCCGTAGAAGAGCGCGCGCACGACGTCCTCAGGTTCAATCGAGAAGTCGGGATCGACCGGCAGGCTGGTGTGGGTGACGTCGTCGGTGATGCCCACGGTGAAATGGTTGAACGGATGCGGGGCAGCCAAGTTGTCGAACACGGCCTTGACCATCGCCGGGGTGAAGTCTTTCGACGAGAGGCCATAGCGCCCGCCGACGACGCGCGGCATTGCCCCCTGCCAGCCCTCCATCACCGCAGTCACGATGTCGAGGTAGAGCGGCTCGCCGGCGCTGCCCGGCTCTTTGCAGCGGTCTAACACGGCGATCTGACCGACGGTCGGCGGCAGCGCGTTCAGCAGGCGATCCACCGCAAACGGGCGATAGAGGCGCACCTTGAGCACGCCGACCCGTGCGCCCTGCGCGTTGAGCGCGTCCACGGTCTCCATGGCCACCTCAGCGGCCGACCCCATCACGACAATCACGCGCTCGGCGTCTGGCGCGCCGTAGTACTCGTACAGCTCATAGCTGCGCCCGGTGAGCTGCGCGAAGCGATCCATCGTCTCTTGCAGGATTTGCGGCGTGGCGGCGTAGAATGGGTTGACCGTCTCGCGGCCTTGGAAGTAGACGTCGGGGTTTTGCGCTGTGCCGCGGATCGTCGGACGGTCCGGGGTGAGGGCGCGCTCGCGGTGGGCCGTCACCAAGCGGTCATCGATCATCGCGCGCACCACTGACTCATCGACGACGGCGATCTTGTTGATCTCGTGCGACGTGCGGAAGCCGTCGAAGAAGTGCAGGAAGGGCACGCGCGCCGCGAGCGTGGCTGCGTGGCTGATGAGCGCCATGTCCTGCGCTTCCTGCACGCTGGAGGAAGCCAAGAGCGCCCAACCGGTCGAGCGGGCGGCCATCACGTCGCTATGATCGCCGAAGATCGACAAGCCTTGCGCTGCCAGCGCCCGCGCTGCGATGTGGAAGACCGCGGGCGTCAGCTCACCGGCGATCTTGAACATGTCGGGCAGCATGAGCAGCAGCCCTTGCGACGCGGTGAAGGTCGTCGCCAGCGTGCCCGCTTGCAGCGCCCCGTGGATCGCGCCGGCCGCCCCGGCCTCGCTCTGCATCTCTACAATCTGCGGGACAGTCCCCCACAGGTTCGGTTGATGGTTCGCCGCCCATTCGTCCGCCCATTCGCCCATCGGCGAAGCCGGCGTAATCGGGTAGATGGCGATCACCTCACTGCACAGATACGCGATCCGCGCCGCAGCTTCGTTCGCGTCAAGCGTTTGATAGACGGTCTTCTTCATCGTCTAGCCCCTAAAAAACTTTTTCGTACACACTCTCGTTAACCTTGATCGTACAATTGAAGGATAGGATCAAAGCAGTGATGGATGTCACCGATCGGGGGTACGTTTGTCGTGAGGGGTAGGCCAGCAGTTAAGACTGTTCTTGTGCAGCGTTTATGGCCTTCTATAAGTTTGCTCATATGATGCAAAAGACAAGCGCACGACGAGATGGCTCAAGGAGAGAAAAACCCTGATGAAGAAACTGTTAGGAACGATGGTCGCAGTTGGGATGTTGGCGCTGGCTGGGCCAGCTGCAAGTCAAGAGTCCGTTAGCATCAGCCGCGCCGAGGCGATCATCCTCGCGGCATTCCCCGATGCAACTGTGGTCGCCATTCAGCGCATCGAGCAGGCCGGCGCGCTGGTGTGGGAGGCGCGGCTGGAGGACGACACACGGATCTACATCGACTGGCGCAGCGGCGAGATCCTCGACGTGGTCGAGGCGACCGAAGATGCCCCAGCCGCGCCGCCCCCAGCCGCGCCAGAGATACGACCGGGGCTGCTCAGCCCGGTGCCGGTGCGCGGCCTACCCGCCATCGGCTTTGACCGCGCCTTAGAGATTGCCACCTCACAGTTCCCCGACACTGAGCTAGTGGCGGCGGGGTTGGAGCGTGGCGTGTGGGACATCAAGCTGAGCAACGGCATCTCGGTTTACATCAACGCGCGGACGGGCCGCATCACCGAGCTAGAGCCGTGGGACGGTGACCGCGCGCCGATTGACATGCCGATCATCCGCTTTGAGGAGGCGTTGGGCATCGCGCAGGCCTTCTTTCCACGGCGGAACTTCGTCACAGTGGAGCTGGAGCAAGCGGGCCGCCGCGAGGGCTTCGCGCTGGTGTGGAAGATCGAGTTTGGCCGCGGCCAAGAGGTCTACATCGACGCGATGACCGGCGGGGTGCTGCGGCACTGAACGCGCGGCTAGAAAAAACGGACAAGGCACGCCCTGTCCCTATGAGATTGAAGTTTGCTAAAATAGTGTGCAGTGCCTCCGTAGCTCAGGGGACAGAGCGACTCCGTCCTAAGGAGTGCGTCGGCGGTTCGAATCCGTCCGGGGGCGCAGCCTTATACCGGCAGCACCGAGCGAATCCGCTTCTCGACTTCGTGGCGCACCTCGCGCAGGCCGCCGCGCGCTACTGCGTTGAGCGCAACCGGCGCAGCGAACAGCCCGATCATGTCCGGTGGGATTTGGCGCGTCAGCATCAGCCCGAACAGACGGCTCATCCCGCCGTCCTCGGCGATCCACTGCCCCATCTTGCCCACAGCCCACTCCGGGATGGGCAGCGCGGCGCTGCTGTAGAAGCTGTTCTGCACGCGGCCTTGCAGCGTCCGATACATCGAGTAGGTGTGGGTGCGCACAACCTCTTCATAGGCCGCCAGCGTCTCTTCCCACGTGAGCTTGCCCTGCCACCAGCGGCGCATCGCCAGCGCCAGCGCCTTGCCCATGAACAGCGCGTCGTAGATGCCCTGCCCATCGAGCGGGTCTTTTTGGTGGAAGGCATCGCCCACCAGCGCCCAACCGGGGCCGCCCGGCTGACGGTAGAAGTTGCCAATGTTGCGCATCCCGCGGATGCTCGTCACGCGCTCCGCCTCGGTTAAGCGGCTCCAGAGCTTGGCGTTGGCTTGCAGCTTGCTGAGGTAGAACTGCTCCACGTCGCCCCCTGCAGGGTCGATCACGTCACTGCGGCCTTCAATGCAGACCACAGTTTGGCCGTCGGCGCTGTCCATCACTAGATAGCCAAACGTGCGGTCAGCTTCATAGGCGGCGGCGCTGGGGCCGTCCGCGTCGAGCGGGGCGACGCCGCGCCAGTAGGCGTAGTAGATGCTGGTAGGGGTCTCATCGTGGCGGTCGGACTCTTGGGCGTGCGCCTTGCGCGCTACCAAGCTGTAGCGTCCATCCGCCCCAACGACCGCGCGCGCGCGCACAGACCGCTGTTCGCCGTCCTTGAGCTTGACGACCACCCCACACACCGTGTCGCCGTCCCACAGCAGATCAGTGACGCTGGCGTTCATCACAGCGGTCACGTTCGGTTGGCGTTCTGCCGCCAGCCACACCCCGTGATCAAAGCGGGCACGGTCAATCGCGTAGGCGTAATCGCGCCCCGCGTACATCGGGATGCGCAGCTTGCCGCTGAAGGCGCTGCTGACAGTCGCCATGTGGAACAGGCGCGGGGTGTTGGCAGCGTATTCCGACTCGCGCGCGCCGATCTCGTCGAGCATCTTCATGGCAGAAGCGTAGATGATGGGGGACGACACAGCCGGCAGCGAGGGCAGCTCGGCCCGCTCCAAGAGCAGCACGCGCATCCCATCCATGCCCAACCGCGCCGCCAGATGCGCCCCAGCCACGCGCCCACCGACCACAATTACATCGTAGTTGTCCTGCATACCAGTACACCTCTTCTTTATGCGTCTCGTGAATTTTATCACACAAGGGCTAAATGCTGGATGAGACTTGTAACACAAAAGCCCTACTGTGTGGGTAGGGCTTGTGTGCCGCAGGCGAGGATCGAACTCGCGACCCTGCGATTTTCAGTCGCATGCTCTACCAGCTGAGCTACCGCGGCGTGTATCGAGAATACTAGCGGCATGCGAGGGACTTGTCAAGCCTCGCGGCGCGCGTGTGAGCTTGGCGCGCCAAACCCCGCCTCACCCCCACAGGGACACCTGCCCTGTCCGTTTTTTCCCCGCCGCGGGCACATCAACTGGCCCAGCGCACACAGCCATCATTAAGGCCAGCGTGCGGCGCTGTGCTGTACAATCAAAGACAGTGACGGTATCCATCGCCCTTGAGTGCGCAGCACAGATTGAGTGAAGCATGTCTCAGATTCTACACGAGGAATACATCCCAGAGCGTGATGAGGACGTTGACCACGAAGCCGAGGCCTACTTTGAGGCACAGCGCGGTTGGACACGCCGCCGCGTCATCCTGCTGATCGTGGTGCTGTTTTTGATCGTGTCGCTGCTGGTGTACTTTCTGCTGCCCGCGCTGGAGTTCTGGCTGATGCCTGCCCCCAGCCTGCCGCTTCAACCTGCATTGACCATCTGACAAAAAGGAGTTGCCCATGAGCCAGCGCCTGTTCATCTCTCATTCGACCCGCGACAAACGCTACGCCGACCCGCTGCACGGCTTCTTGATGCGGCTGGGCTACCGCGTTTGGACGGATCCCGCGCCGCGGCCGGGCCTCGATTGGCGCTTCGAGATCGACGACGCCATCCGCAGCAGCGATGCAGTGCTGGTCGTGCTCACCCCCAACAGCGCCGAGAGCATCTACGTCACTTATGAGTGGGCGCTGGCGCTGGCGCTCAACATCCGCGTGATCCCGATCACGTTTGTTCCCGCGCGCTTCCACCCCCGCTTGGAGCACCTCGAACGCTTCGACGTGACCAGCTTCCGCGATCAGAGCCACTTCTGGGACTACTTCGCGCGCGAGATGCGGCGGATGTTCCCCTATCAGCCGCCTGCGCCCGCGCCCATGCCCCCCAGCAGCTTCAGCCCGGCCCCAGCCCCCGCCCCGCCCATCGACCGCAGCCTGATGCCACCCAGCAGCGGCTTCTGGTTGGTGATGCGCCGCGGCCCCCAGCCGGGCATGATGTGGCGCTTTGACGGGCCGCTCGTGACGCTCGGGCGCGACAAGACCAACGACATCTCCATTGAGGACGCCGGCATAAGCCGCTTCCACTGCCGCTTCACCAAGTTCCCAGAGGGCTACGCCGTGGAGGACAACAACAGCACCAACGGCGTGATCGTCAATGGGGCGCGGGTCCAAGGCATCGTACCGCTCTACGCGGGCATGACCGTTCAATTGGGGGATAATGTCGTGCTGACCTACGAAGTCGTACCATAAGGTAGGGCGCGGCCTGCTGCTCGCCGCGCCCCGTTAAATGCATGGCGACTACTCGCCCGCCGCGCGGCGCTCTAAGCGCAGTCCCACCGCGGAGCGATTCGGGAAGCCTAGCCAATAGGTGTGATCGGGGTTAAAGCTGCCGTCGTCCGCCACAGAGAAGCGCCCATCCGCCGCAACTTCAATCAAGTCGAGGTAGGCCGCGGTGTCGGCGCCTTTAAGGTAGAGGTCAAAGAAGGCCGTGGCGAAGTGTTGATTGATGTTGTTCATGCGCGCGGAGTCCCAGACGTTGTCGCCGTAGCGCATGAACTGCTCGTACTCAACCGCGGCGGCAGGTGGCGGGTTGGGGGCGACGTTATGACGCGCGCCCTCGAACACCAGCAGGTAGCGCTCGCTGTTCGTCGCCAGCTCAAACAGGCGGCGTGGCCCGTTAGCGAAGCCGGACACGTCGTCTTGATCGCCCGCAACAAAGAAGACCGGCACATCCAGCGTCGAGAGGCTGTTGGCGTCCCACAGGCCGAATTGCATCCCCCACGGCGCAAACGCCATGACCGCCTTGACCCGCTCATCGGCTGCGAAGTCGTCGTTGCGGACGGTGTTCACCGCCAGCAGGTCAACCCCTTGAATGCCGAAGTTGCGCAGCACCGGCAAGTACGTTGCGCCGTAGCGCCCACCGGCCACGTTCAGCACACCGTAGCCGCCCATCGAGTAGCCGATTAGGCCGGTGTTGTTGGCGTCAAGCAGGCCGCTGAAGGGGCTGGCGGCGTCGGCGGCCAGTTCAGCCATCGCGTCGATGGTGAAGCGCACGTCCAACGGGCGATTCAGCAGCGTGCTGGCAAACCCGGCGACATCGCTGAAGGTGGATTCGGTGTGGTCAATGGCCACAACGACGTAGCCTTTGGAGGCCAAGTTCTCGGTGAGGTAGGTCATGATGAAGCGCGAGCCGGGGAAGCCGTGCGAGACGACAATCAGGGGGTAGGGCGCGCCGCTGCGGTCAGGTTCGGCGTCGCGGGCAGCGCGCCCGCCAAACGTGAAGGGCACCAGCGGCTGGTTGGGGTTGTCGGCGCGGCCTAGCGTGTCCTCATAGACGATGACGGGCGTTTCGCCCTCCAACGCCGCCGGATACCACACCTCAACGGTCAGCGTGCGGTCGTAGCGCGGCTCAGGGTTGTCGGCGCTGACGCTGAGGATGTCGATCTGATCGGGGTTGGTGAGCGTCAAGGTGCGCACACCCACGCCAAAAGCGCCGCGCGCGGCCAGCTCCGGCGCATCGGGGCGGGCGTCGCCGAAGATTTCCACCTCTTGCGCGAAGCCTGCCGCGGCCACCATCAGTGCCACGCCCATCAGTAAAAACCGTCTTAAAACCATCTTAAACGCTCCTTATTTGAGAAATACACAGCAGATCATAGATGGTCTGTCTGAGAATATGGTGAGCGCGCCCGCGCGTGGTATGAAATGGTAGGCTATCCTAGTGTGCGAATAACAGACAGCACCTTGCCGCGAATCTCGCAGTTGGCCGCGCTGACGTAGATCGGCTCCATCGCGGGGTGCGCCGGCTGCAAGCGGATTCGATCGCCTTCAGGGTGGTAGTATTTGAGCGTCGTCTCGCTGCGCTCTGGTAGCCACACCGCGACCATGTCGCCGGGTTGAGCGACGAGCTGATGACGCATGATGACGATATCCCCCTCACGGATCATCGCGTCGATCATGCTGTCCCCCTTGACCTCCAGCGCAAACACCTCATCCGGGTCAACGCCCAGCAGCAGCGCGGCCGGCACATCGATCACGTCCTCTTCGTCGTAGTAGTGGCCGGTGTCGTCGGGCATCTGCACCGGCTTGCTGGCGACGATGTGGCCGATCCGTGGGACGCGCGCCACCTTTTCCTCCGCTTTGACTGGCCTACGGCGCATGCCAGGCAGGCTGCCGACCAAGCGCAGCCCGCGCGAGATGTGCTCAGAGCGCTCCAGATACCCCGCCTCGACCAGCTTGTTCAAGTTGTAGTTGACGACGGAGGTTGAGGGGATGTTGGTGGCTTCGCCGATGTTACGAATGGTGGGGGGGTAGCCGTTCTGTTCGATGTAGCGCTGCATGAAGCGCAGGATCGCCTTTTGCCGCTCAGAGAGCTTGTTGAAATCTTTTTGAGACATTGCCTGTCCTTTTTACACTATGACACTTGTTCGAGGAATAAATGTTCTAGTTTCATGATAGCGAACACTCGTTCTTATGTCAAATAAGTGGTGGAATCCCCAAACTAGGTGATTAACAGTGGAGTGACGTTAGTGAAAGCCTGTCTGCCAGAAGCACGCGCGACAGATGTGCCGGCAGGTTAAGCAGTTGGAGGCGTCACTGGCTCCTGCGGCAGCAGGACGCTGAAGGTGCTGCCGCGGCCCAGCTCGCTCTCAAGGCGGATGCGCCCGCCGTGCATTCGAACGATCTCTTGTGAGATGGCCAAGCCCAGCCCCGTGCCCACTTGGCGCGTCTCGACGCGGTAGAACGGCTCAAAGATCGCTTGGTGATGTTGAGGCGCGATGCCGATGCCCGTGTCGATGACGTCCACTACCACGTATTCCCCCTCTAGGCGCTGACACACGTTCACGCTGCCCTCTTTAGGGGTGTAGTTGATGGCATTGGCGATCAAGTTGGTAAACACCTGCTGCAAGCGGTGCGCGTCGACGGTGAGCGTGATCAGCTCGGGCAGCAAGGTCAGCGTGATGACGATCTGTTTCTCTTGCGCCTCTGCTTGCAGGCTTTCAACTGTTTCACGCAGAACCGCTTGCAGCACCGTCGGCGCTTTGTGGATCACAAGGCGACCTTGCTCGATGGAGCCGGAATCCAGCAGATCTTCCACGAGGCGGTTCATGCGACCAGAGATGCGTTTGAGCACAGGCAGATGATCGGCTATGCGCTCAGGCTGCTTTTCAAGCAAGTAGAGCCGGGTGTTAAAGTTGGTGACGGGCGTCCGCAGTTCATGCGCCGCGTTGATGATGAAGCGGCGCTGCTGCATCTCCAACGCACGGCGCGCGCTCACGTCGCGCACGACGATCACCATACGCCGATCATCCTCTTGCAGCACAGAGAGCGTCAGCTCCACTGGCACAGTGTCATCGTTCTTGCACTGCAAACTGCCATCACAGCGCTCGGCTCGGCCACTGTCCACATGGTTTGGCAGCCCAGTGATGATGTTAGCGATCGGTTGATCGAGCAGATCCGCTTGGCTGTAGCTGGTGAGTTGGCACAGCGCACCGTTGACATAGCGAATCAGGCCATTCTCCACGTAGACGATGCCATCGCCGGTGGCCTCAAGGATAGTCTGAAGGCGTTTCCGCTCAGATTGCAGGTCGCGCATGCGCGCTTGCACCAGATGCTCTAGCTCGGCGGTGCGGCGGGCGTTGCGGATGGCCACCGACACTTTTTCAGCGAACACGCTCAAGACGATGCCGTCGGCGTCGGTGAAAGCGTTGACGCGCTGGCTGTCGAGGTTGATGAGGCCGACGAACTGCCCATCGATCAAGATCGGCGCGCCCAGATACGAGCGAATCCAAGCCGTCTCAGGGTGATGTTCCCAGTTGGGGTTGTCGTGCGTATCTGGGATCAACACGTACTGATTGCGAAGCAGCAGGTCGTATTCGCCGGTGTGCGTTGGGTCAATGCGGAGCGTTCGAATCCGTTCGAGGGCGTTATCATAGCCGCGCTGTGCCACCACGCGCAGCAGCCCGCCGCTTTCATCTGACAGCATCAGCGTGCTGGCGTCGTGGGCAGGGATGATCGTCTTGAGCGAGTCGAGAATGCGGTTGAGCACCGCGTCTAGATCCTGCTCAGTGACAATCAGCGTCACTGCTTCGCGCAGCGCCAGCGTCATCTCGACGTGGCGGCGCTGCTGCTGACGGATGTGCTGCGTCTCAACAAATGTGCCGAGGATGTTGCAGATCGATTGCAGAAAGTACACCTCGTTGATGCTGAACGGTCGATCGATGGTGCGGTACACGGCCAACAAGCCGCAGCGCTGCGTCACGCCGGGGATACTGACCAGCAGGCTGTGCTGGATGCCATTCCGCACGAAAAAGGCATGCTCGTTGTAGGGGGGCGCATCTGGGATGTGATTGAGCAGCAGATAGTCTTGATACAAGGCCGCACGCAGTGGCAGCGATTGATCGTTCAGCGAGAGCCGCCGCTCAGGGCGGGTGTAAATCCCCGCTGCGCCGCGCAGCTCCATTTGGTCGGTGGCTTCCAGATGCTCATAGATGTCGCAGCCGCTAATCTCTAGCACCTGCTCCACACATAACGCGGCGTGTTCTGCCAGTTGTGTCAGCGTTTCGAATTGGATGGCGCGCATCCCCAACTCGGCGATGACGGCCTGTTGCAGCACATAAGCGCGCAGGTCAGCCTCGGCCTGTTTCTTATCAGTGATGTCGCGCAGCACCCCATGCACGCGGACGCCGCTGCTGCTGCGCTGGGCCACAGCGTGATCGGACACCCACAACCAGCGCTGACGATGGTTAAACAGGCGATACTCCACTTGGTGTTCGCCTAGCGCCAGCGCCTGCCGCCAGTGCTTATCGAGCAGGTGGTGGTCATCGGGATGGAGGAAGCCATGCCAACCGCTAGCGGCGATGAGCTGCTCAGCAGTGTGGCCGACGGTGTTCATCGGGCTGCCGAACACCTCTTCTAGCTTGAAGTTTGTTCCCTCGGTTACCTTGAGACGATACAAGAACCCCGTCGTGTGCTGCTGCATCAGGGTCATCGACTCGCTCAGCCCACCATAGAGCGCCTGAAAGTAGGCGCGGGTGAGCGGCGTCCAGATCAGCCGCACGGCCAAAACAGCGACAATTGTCCCCATGACGCTTAAGCTCAACTCGGGTGACGGCGAATGCGCCGCCAGCGCGTTCAAGATCAACCACAGTCCACCCAAGATGAGCGCTGTGAACCCTATCAGCCCAACAAGCGAGAGGGCGATCGCTGCTAGGATGGCAGCATCTATCAGCAGCAGCAGCGAAAATCGCTGCGTCGTCGCCGCTTCCGTCAGCAGCCCCAACGCCAACGCCGAACTGAGAACGACCGCAATAATGGTATACTTGCTGACTTGAAACGGGCCGCGCAGCCCTGCCAGCGTCACAGCGCCCATCACCAGCGACGCAGCCAGCGCCTGCGGCTGGCCATCCACTGCCAACAGGCTGCCGATCAGCGCGCCCACCGCCACGCTCAGCCAGCACACAAAAAAGAACGCGCGCGCCCGAAGCAGGTCAAGACCGCTTGCGTGCTGTCCACAAGGCGTGATACTCTGAAGGAACGCTTCACGAAGCAGCGGCCAATGTTGTGCGCTGAGTCGCAGCATATGAATAGCTTTGAACTGAGAAAGCAATTACTACATTATATATATCCGAACATATCTGAACATAGGCCTAATTGAATTTGTAAAATTCGTCAATGAACAAAGATAAGGACACTGTATGACCCGCCAATCGTCCTCCCTCACCCGCGAGCTGGTCAAGATCGCCACCAAAGGTATCGTGCACCTCGTCAATGAGCAGCGGCGCACTCACTCAGGTGAGCCTTACGACTACGTGCAGTTTAACCTGCCCGCGGCCATGCCGGCTTTCCCTGACCCGCGCACCCTGATCCAACAGCGCCTGTTCGGGCGCAGCACCCTCAGCCTCTACAGCTTTGGCCAAGCGCTGGAGCAGCTCGCCGAGAAGCCGCACGTAAAAGGCATCGTCCTCAACCTGCCGATGTTCGTCATGCCCCAAGCGGACTTGCAAACGCTGCATGACGCTCTGAGCCGCTTCCGCGCGCAGGGCAAGCGCGTTATCGCCTACGCGCAGATGTACGACCTCAAGAGCTACTTTATCGCCAGCGCCGCCGATGAAATCTGGCTGCAAGAGGGTGGGACCTTCATGGCGACCGGCTTGATCTCACAACAGGTATTCCTGCGCGACGCGCTCGACACGATCGGCGTGACGGCGGACGTCGTAGCTATCTCACCTTACAAGAGCGCCGCCGACCAGCTCAGCCGCTCCGAGCCGTCGGCAGAGAGCGCCGCCCAACTCAACTGGCTGCTGGACAGCCTGTTCGACACCTACGTGAGCGCCATTGCCGCAGGCCGCAGCCTGAGCGCCGACGACGCCCGCGCCATGATCGACCGCGCCCCCCTGACCGACCTTGAAGCCCAAGCGTTGGGCTACGTTGACCGCGTGACCCGTCAAGAGCTGTTCCATCAGCACTTGGGCGATGACGTCAAACTCATTATGTGGGAAGAGGCCGAGCGCCGCCTGCCGATCAAGGTGTCATTCGACGAAGAACAGATCGTCGTGCTGGCGCTCTCTGGCGTGATCGTAAACGGGACGAGCGCCACCCCACCGGTGGACATCCCGATCCCGCTGGTGGGGGGGCCGCGCATCGGCGACGTGACCACCGTCAACCAAATCCGCGACCTGATGACCAACGAGAAGGTGAAAGCAGTCGTCGTCTACATCGACAGTCAAGGTGGCTCCGCGACCGCGTCGGAGGCGATCCACTCCGCGTTGAGTGAGCTAGCCAAGACGCGCCCAGTGGTGGCCGTCATGGGCAGCGTCGCGGCCAGCGGCGGTTACTACATCGCCACACCCGCCCATCACATCGTCGCGCAGCCCGGCACGCTGACCGGCTCCATCGGCGTTGTGCTGGCCAAGCTGGTGACGGATGACCTGCTGCGCAAGCTGCGCTTTAACCCGTTTACCTACCTGCGCGGCGAAAACGCCGACATCCTCGCCAGCGTCGCCCCCTTCAGCGAGGCGCAGCGCGAACGCATGCGCGCCAACATCGAACGGATTTACGACTTGTTCCTCGAGCGGGTTCAAGCGGCGCGCAAGCTCACCCGTGAGCAGCTAGAGCCGATCGCCGGCGGGCGCGTGTGGACGGGCAAGCAGGCACTCGATCTAGGGCTGGTGGACGAGTTGGGTGGGCTGGACGCAGGCATCGCCAAAGCGCGACGGCTGGCACATCTGCCCTCGACTGCGCCGGTGCTGCTCTACCTGCGCGGGCCGCGTCAGCCGCTGGTGGCCCAAGTGGCCGACAAGGTCAACCCCGCGGCAGCCTTCCACTACTGGACGACCAACCTCCAGCACTTGACCAGCGGGCAGGCGCTCTACCTCGTCGATCACGAGTGGCAGTAAAAGCCTGTCCACATTTTTCAACCTTGGGGCGGCGTTGTGGGCTTCACTGTACAACGATGATGTACGATGCCGGGTGAAATTCTTGACACCCCAACCAACCCATAAAAAGTGTCCGATGCTTCAGGCAGTGCTTGTTTAGATCGGCTGCAAGACACGATCCTGCCGAAGCTGCTTCCACAACACTTGGTAGTCTTTGCCGCGCGTAGTTTCGTCTACGGCTTCGCGCCAAACGGGGATTTTGATCTCGCCAACGGTGATATGGCTGTAGCCGTTCTCTTGAAACGCGCTGATCAAAGCGGCTGGCGTGTCTTTGGGCAGGAAGTAGAACGACACCTCGCTTTGCAGCTCTTGGCTGGCCGATTCCACCGCGCTGACCATCGCCTTGACAATCGGCTTGATGGGCGTCTGTGGCGAGATGTAGAACTCGTCGATGCGCGTCACGAGGTTTTCGACCGTCCAGCCCACGACGCTGATCACTTTGCCGTCGGGCGTCTGGCCGATGAGGAAGCTCTTGAGGCCAAAGGCCATCATGATGTCCTCACGGGTGAGGGGCTGCTGGTGGAACTGGCTGATGAACTCG
>DAOUBS010000132.1:0-22092 GCA_034432435.1 Anaerolineae bacterium | reverse complement strand
CGAGGAGGCGATGCGCGCGAGCGCGCCGCAGCTCCACTACGACACGCCCAACAACGTCGTGACGCACATCCGCGTGCGCAAAGGCGACATGGCCGCGGGGTGGGCGCAGGCGGCAGTGGTGGTCGAGGACATCTACGAAACTAGCTGGCAGGAGCACGCCTACTTGCAGCCGGAGGCGGGGCTGGCTTACATCGACGATCAAGGCCGCGTGACGGTGGTTGTCGCGGGGCAGTGGACGCACGAGGATCAAGAACAGATCGCCCATGCACTGGGGCTGCCGCAGGAGCAGGTGCGAGTGATCTATCCCGCGATTGGCGGCGCGTTCGGCGGGCGTGAGGACATGTCCGTGCAGATTGTCTTGGCGTTAGCAGCGTGGAAACTGCGTCGCCCGGTCAAAACGCAGTGGACGCGCGAGGAGTCGATCCTCTACCATCACAAACGTCACCCAATCAAGGTCTACGCCAAGTGGGGCGCAGACGCTGAAGGGCGCGTCGTGGCGGCGGAGTGCCGCGTGATCGGTGACGCAGGCGCTTACAACTACACCTCAAACAAGGTGCTGGGCAACGCCAACTTGACCGTGACAGGCGCGTATGAGATCCCCAACATCCACATCGACACGTACGCGGTCTACACCAACAACATTCCATGCGGGGCGTTCCGCGGGTTTGGCGCGCCGCAAGCTCTGTTCGCCGCGGAGGGGCAGATGGATCGGCTGGCGGACGCGTTGGGGATGGATCGCTTGGAGATTCGACGACGCAACTGCTTCCGCGAGGGCAGCCTCCAATCGACAGGGACGCCGCTGCCCGCTGGGGTGAGCATCGGCCAAGTGCTGGAAGCGGCAGCCCGTGAAGGCGGTTGGCAGCACACGGAGGACGGGGTGTGTCGCCCGCCGACGCCCCAACCGACTGACCCGACCAAGCGGCGCGGGATCGGCGTGGCCTGCGGCTACAAGAACATCGGCTACAGCTTTGGCTTTCCAGAGCGCAGTTGGGCGGGCATCGAGCTGCACGGCGGGCGCGAGATTGAACAGGTGATCGTGCGGGCAGGCGGCGCAGACGTTGGCCAGGGGGCGCACACCGTCTTCATGCAGATGGCCGCGGAGGCCGTCGGTGTGCCGTTAGAGCGCGTCGAGCTGAAGACGGGTGACACGGCAGAGCACGGAACGTCGGGCAGCGCGTCGGCCTCGCGCTTGACCTTCATGGCAGGCAACGCGATCCGTGGCGCAGCCGAGAAAGCGTTGGAGCTGTGGCGCGCGGAAGAGCGCCCTGCCAAAGCGGAGTTTCTCTACCGTCCGCCGCGCACCACGCCCTATGACCCGCTGACCGGCCGCAGCGAGCCGAACTTTGCCTACGGCTACACGGCGCAGGTAGTCGAAGTGGAAGTGGACATTGAGACCGGCCTCATCCGCTTGGTGCGGGTGATCGCGGTGAACGATGTGGGCAAGGCCATCAACCCGAATCTCGTGCAGGGGCAGATTGAGGGCGGCGTCGTCCAAGCGCAGGGCTACGCGCTGATGGAGTACCTTGTGAGCAAGGAAGGGCGCATCCTGAACCCTTACTTGTCGACGTACTTGATCCCGACGGTGTTAGATGTGCCTGAAGAAGTGCGCTCGGTCGTCTTAGAATATCCGGACCCCATCGGGCCGTGGGGTGCACGCGGCATGGCAGAGATGCCGATGCTGCCGCTCTTGCCCGCGATTGCGTCGGCGGTGCACGATGCAACGGGCGTCTGGCTGACCTCGCAGCCCTTCACACCGGACAAAGTGGTGGCCGCGCTGCGTGCGCAGGGCATCGGGGTGATTTAAGCGGCATGAAACTGTTCGAAGCGCTGGGGATCGCGCGCGGGGAGGTCGTCTCGTTTGTGGGCGGGGGCGGCAAAACGTCGGCGCTCGTCGGCCTCGGCTATGAGATGATAGAACTCGGTTGGCGTGTGCTCGCCAGCACGACGACCTATATTGACGAAGATCAGCTCGCGTTGATGCCCGCTGCGCTGCGCTTCACAGGCGATTTTACAGCCGTCAACAGCGCATTGACCGATCACAAGTTTGTGTTTCTGCACGGCGACGTGCGTGAGGGGCGGGTGCTGCCGCCAATGGTGGAGTGGTCAGCGCTGTTGGACAACGTGGACAGCGACCTGCTGCTGCTGGAGGCAGACAAAGCCGATGGGCGCAGCTTCAAAGCGCCCTTGTCGGATGAGCCGTGCATCCCAAACGTGACGACGCTCGTTGTGCCGATGGTGGCGCTGAACGTCCTTGAACGTCCATTCGACGAGGTCAGCGTCTACAACCCGGCAGCCATGAGCGAGCGCTACGGCTTCGTGCAGGGCCAGCGCATCCATGCGCCGTGGATCGGCCAAGTGCTGCGCGATGAGGAACTGGGCATGAAGCATGTGCCGCTCGGGGCGCGCGTGGTGGCGCTGCTCAACCAGACGAGCGAACGCGGCTACAGCCGCCAGCGGGCGCGGCTAATTGCGCGGACGGCGCTCAAAGGCTCGCGCATCAACGGCGTGGCGATTGGCGCGGTGCGCGCGTCTCAGCCTGTGTATGAGGTGCAGCGTTCGTTGGGGGCGGTGGTGCTGGCGGCGGGCTTGTCGTCGCGCATGGGTGAGCACAAGATGCTGCTGCCGTGGACGGACGGCAAGACGGTCATCGAAAGCATCGTGGAGCAGTTGATCCGCTCGCGTTTGGATCATATCGTGGTGGTAACCGGCCACCGCTCGGAGGACATCCGCCGCGTGCTGAAGCCGCTGGACGTGCCTATCGCTCACAATCGGCACTACCGCAGCGGTGAGATGCTCTCGTCGTTGAAGGTGGGGCTGCAAGCGCTGCCGGCGTCGGTGTCGTCGGCGATGGTGGTGCTGGGTGATCAGCCGCGCTTGGAGGCCGGGGTGCTCCACAAGCTGATGAAGACCTACGCCGAGAGCACGCGCACGATTGCCGCCCCGAGTTACAACCACCGCCGCGGGCATCCCATCCTCATTAACCGCGTGCACTGGCCGAAAATCCTCGATTTGCCGCTGGAAGGCTCGCTGCGCGATTTTTTGAACGCCTACCAGTCAGAGATCCTCTACGTTGACGTCAACACGGACAGCGTCCTGCGCGACGTAGACACCCCCTTTGAGTACAACCAAGAGCGGCTGCGCGCTGGGCTGGGGACGCTGAACTTGTCGCTGCGCCAGCGCGACGCCGAGTGACGCCGCTGTGCCTGATTTCTCCCTCTTATAACCTCTACTTAAAGTTGTGGGGTGGGCGTCGTATAATGTCGACGGCTCATTTGACGAAAGGCAGTTCAACCTATGACTACCATCACACGACAACCGTATGTGGAGGCAGCGCAGTACATCCAAATGCGAACGACGCTGAAACCACACGTCGGAATTGTGTTGGGGTCTGGCATGGGCGGCCTAGCGGATTTGATCGAAGACTCGACCTGTATTTCCTATAGTGAAATCCCGAACTGGCCGCAGTCAACCGTGCACGGCCACGCAGGACGCTTGGTGATCGGCACGCTGGAAGGGCAGATCGTGGTCTGCCAGCAGGGGCGCGCACATTTCTACGAGGGCTACAGCTTGCAGCAGGTGACGCTGCCGATCCGCGTGATGGGGCTGCTGGGGGTGAAGACGATCCTGCTGACCAACGCCGCCGGCGGCTTGAACCCGGCCTACCGCGTGGGCGATATCATGATGTTCAACGATCACATCTACTTGGCTGGCCTGAGCGGGGCCAACCCGCTGATGGGGCCAAACGACGACACATTGGGGCCGCGCTTCCCCGGCATGTCGCGGACGTATGATCTACACCTGCGGCAGGCGGCGCGAGCGGTGGCGGCTGAGTACGGCGTGCCGCTGCACGAGGGGGTATACGTGTGCGTGTCGGGGCCGTTTTTTGAATCGCCGGCTGAAGTGCGCTTCCTGCGGATGATCGGCGGCGACGCAGTCGGCATGTCCACGGTGCACGAGGTGATCGTGGCGCGCCATATGGGGCTACGCGTGGCGGCCTTCTCTGGGGTGACGAATGAGGCGATCGACCAAATCGACGGCGAGTTGGACGCCAACCATGAGGAAGTGCTGGAAGCGGGCCGCTTGAATCTGCCGCGAATGACGGCCGTGCTGCGCGGGGTGGTGAGGGCGATTGAATGAACTTGGTGTTTTTGATTGACCAAGTGGCTGTGCCGCTCTACATCATCCTTGCGGCGCTGGCCGCGTTGAGCTTCTGGCGAGGCCTGCACGCGCGCTGGCAGCTCAGCAGCACGTACTACGAACTGGAGCGCGACTTAGCGCGGCAGCGGTTTGGCACGTCTATCGGCTGGATGCTGGCGTTTGTGCTGATGATAGTAGGGGTGTTAGGCATCCAAGAGACGGTGGCCCCGTTCTTGCGGACGGAGCTTGAGCAGCGCGAGATCATCAGCGTGAGCCTGAGCGCTCAAGACGGTGACTTCCGCACGGCCACGCCCGCGCCGCTTGACGGCGGCCTGAACATCCAGCCTGTCGCCCCGCTGGGTGAGAACAACACGATCATCCTGCTGACGCCCACGCTAACGCCGACCCCTGTCGGGACGATCGTGCCAAACGCGCCATCCGCTGAGGGCTGCCAAGACCCACGCGCGACGCTGCAAATCCCCGCCAATGGAATGCGCGTCTTTCAGCCGATCAGCGTCGTTGGCACGGCGTATACTGACTCGTTTGCCGTGGCTAAGCTGGAGATCAGCGGGCCGGGGACGGATAACACCTACGTCGTGATCGACGACCGACGTCAAGAGACGCGCGAGGTGGCCCCTTTCAGTCAGTTTGCCCCTGCGGCCTACCCGCCCGGCCAGTACTCGTTCCGACTGACGGTGTTCGACATCACGCAGCAGTTGGTCGCAAGCTGTATGGTGACGATCTACATCACCGAGCCGCCCGTGACGCCGACGCCGACCCCTCGCCCGGGAACTTAAGATCGATTTGTTCATTCATTAAGAAAGAAGAAAGATTGTTTTATGCGATTAACCATCCGCGATGTGCAAAAGATGCACACTGAAGGCCGCCGCATTACGGTGGTCACGGCCTACGATGCGCCCAGCGCGCGGTTGGCGGAGCTAGCTGCGATCCCGATTATCCTCGTCGGCGACAGCCTCGGCATGGTGATACAAGGTCACCATGACCCGATCCCTGTTCGGCTTGAGCACATGATCTACCACAGCGAGATCGTCAGCCGAGTGACGCAGAGGCCGCTGGTCGTCGTCGATCTGCCGTTCATGACCTATGCCACGCCAGAGGCTGCTTTGACCAACGCGGCACGCCTCATGCAGGAAGGGCGCGCATCCGCCGTCAAGTTAGAGGGTGGAGAGGCGCTTGCTGCCACCGTGCAGCGGCTGGTGACGGCTGGTATTCCGGTGATGGCGCACATCGGGCTGACCCCGCAGCGCGTTCATCAGTTAGGTGGATGGCGTGTACAAGGGCGTGACGTGGAGCCAGCTCGACAGCTTATCCGCGACGCGCTCAGCCTACAAGCGGCAGGTGCGTTCGCTGTCGTGCTAGAGTTGATCCCAGCGCCGTTGGCTGGCCTCATCACCGAGAGGCTGACGATTCCGACGATTGGCATCGGCGCGGGGCCGCACACCGCTGGTCAGGTGCAGGTGCTGCATGATCTGGTAGGGCTGTTCAGCGCGTTTTTGCCGCGCCATGCTCGTCGCTACGCAGACGTCGGCGCGCTCATCCAAGCTGCGCTGACGCAGTATCGAGCTGACGTGGAAGTGGGGACGTTCCCGAAAGAGGAAAACAGTTTCCCGATGGACGAGGACGCGCTCAGCGCCCTTCGGAGCGAATTTGATGGACGTGCTTGAGACGGTTGCGGCTGTGCGGCGCTGGCGGCTGACTGCGCCGGAGGTGGCTCTCGTGCCGACGATGGGCTACTTGCACGCTGGTCATCTGTCACTTGTGGAGGCCGCGAGAGCGACCGGTCATCGAGTGTTGGTGACAATCTTTGTCAACCCCACGCAGTTTGCCGCCAATGAGGATTTCACCCGTTACCCGCGCGATCTTGAGCGTGATCTGAGGCTGCTGCGCGCAGCAGGGGTGGACGCTGTGTTCACCCCTGCTGCAGATGTGATGTACCCCCGCGGCTTTCAGACGCAGGTGAGCGTGGGAGCAGTAGCCGAAAGGCGGGAAGGTGCGGCTCGCCCGGGGCACTTCGTCGGGGTGGCGACTGTGGTCTGTAAACTGTTCAACATCGCACAGGCGACGGTGGCCTTCTTCGGCCAGAAGGACGCGCAGCAGGTAGCCGTTATTCGTCGAATGGTGGCTGATTTAAACCTGCCTGTAGAGGTGCGCGTGCAGCCCACCGTGCGCGAAGCGGACGGGCTGGCGATGAGTTCGCGTAATGTCTACCTGACAGCCGAGCAGCGAGCAGCCGCAGCGGTGCTGTATCGCAGTTTGCAGGCGGCGGCGGCGGCTTATGAAGCCGGCGAGCGCCGCCCTGACTATCTTGTTCACGCGGTGCGATCGGTGCTGGTTGGGGAGCCGCTGGCTGAAGTGGACTATATTGATCTGAGCCATGCGGTGACGCTGGAGACGATGACCGCGCCCAGCGATGAGCCGCTGCTGCTCTCGCTGGCGGTCAAGATTGGCCAAGTGCGCCTGCTCGACAACTGCCTGCTGCCGGCTGCGCTCAACACAGCGGAGGGCGTGACCGCCGTGCTAGGAGCGGTTAATCTGGAGTTTTAGGCAGCTGGCTGTCTTTGCGGAAGGAAGCGCGGATGCGGCGTGGCGCGAAGATTTTGAAGAAGCCGCTGATGGTGCGCTGCCAGCCCAAGAGGCGGTTGCGCCAGCGCGCCAGCAGGTAGCGGAGCTGACGGCGGCGCGTGTTCAAGAGGCTGCGGCTGCTTTCAAGCGCGGGCGCGCCCCACTTGATGCAGGCTGCGGCCCACGACAAGCCGCCCCCGAAGCCCACGAACACCACATAATCTCCTTCGTTGAGCCGCTTCTGCTCAATCGCCTCACACAGCGCAATCGGGATGCTGGCAGCGCTGGTGTTGCCGTAGCGGTTGAGGTTGATGAAGAAGCGGTCTAGGTCGATTTTGAGCTTGCGCGCGACGGCGTCTAGGATGCGCAGGTTGGCTTGGTGCGGCACGATCAGCTTTACATCGCCTAGGGTGATGCCGGCGCGATCTATGACTTGACGGATGCTCTCATCGACGACGCGGGTCGCAAACTTGAACACCTCACCGCCGTTCATAATCATTTTCTGGACTTTTAACTCGCCCAGAGACGAGTGGCAGTGGGTAGGAATGGCCAGCAGCTGTGCCCCGGCGCCGTCTGAGCGCAGCACGCTGGACAGCACGCCGCCGTGCTCTAAGCTGGCGCTCAGCACGACCGCGCCCGCGCCATCGCCGAAGAGGATGCACGTTGAACGGTCGCGCCAATCCAGCACGCGGCTCATCGTTTCTGCGCCGATGATGAGCGCGTGGGTGATGCTGCCGATGCGGATGGCATGTGCGGCCATGTCCAGCGCGTAGACGAAGCCTGAACAAGCTGCGGACAGGTCGAACGCGCCGGCGTTGCTGGCCCCCAGCGCGTCCTGCACGAGGCTAGCGGTGCTGGGGAACACGTGCTCTGGGGTGGAGGTGGCCACGATGATGAGGTCAAGCTGGCGTGGCAGCAGGTCAGCGACTTCAAGGGCGCGCTGGGCAGCGCGGATCGCCAGCGTTGTCGTGCTCTCACGGTCGCTGGCGATGCGGCGTTCTTTGATCCCTGTGCGAGTCACAATCCACTCGTCGGACGTTTCGACGATGGCCGATAGGTCATGGTTGGTCATGACCGTATCAGGAACGGCCATGCCCCAGCCGACGATGTGGGCGTAGATGCCAGTGTCACGCCGTGGCAGGGCTGGTTTCTTCTCTTTTTGCATAACTGCCCTTTTAGCTATATCGCCCTAGGATGATCGTCGCGTTGTGGCCGCCAAAGCCAAAGCCGTTGCTCATGACGACGTTCACCGGTTTACGAACGGCGACGTTGGGGGTGTAGTTCAGGTCGCAGGCGGGGTCAGGCGTCGTCAAGTTGATGGTGGGGGGGATGACGTTATCTTGAATGGCCATGATGCTGAACACTGCTTCCAGCGCGCCCGCCGCCCCCAGCAGGTGGCCCGTCATGCTCTTAGTCGAGCTGATGTTGATGTTGTAGGCTTCTTCGCCTAGCGCACGCTTGATGGCGGCGGTCTCGGCGGCGTCGTTGAGCGGCGTGCCTGTGCCGTGGGCGTTGATGTAGTCGATGTCTTTGGCGGTCAGGCCTGCGTCCTCGAGTGCGAAGAGCATGGCGTGGGCTGCGCCTTCGCCCGTCTCGAGCGGGGCGGTGGGGTGATAAGCGTCGCTCGTGTGGCCGTAGCCCAGCACTTCGGCGTAGATCTTCGCGCCGCGGGCTTGGGCGTGCTCAAGGTCTTCAAGGACGAGCATCGCCGCGCCCTCGCCGGGGACGAAGCCATCGCGGTGTAGGTCAAATGGGCGGCTGGCCCCTTTGGGGTCGTCGTCGCGGTTGGAGAGGGTCTTCATGTTGTTGAAGCCGGCGATGGTCATCGGGGTGAGGGCGGCTTCGGTGCTGCCGACGACCATCACGGTGGCTTGGCCGCGGCGGATGATCTCGGCGCCTTCGCCGATGCAGTTGTTGCCGGTGGCGCAGGCGGTGGTGATGCAGAAGTTGGGGCCGCGCAGCCCGAACTCCATCGAGACGCGCCCGCTGCTGCCGTCGATTAACAGGCGGGGCACGACCAGCGGGCTGACGCCGTGATGCCCCTTTGTGGTGAAGCCGATGACCGCCTCGATGAGCGAGTTGATGCCGCCGATGCCGCTGCCGACGATGCAGCCGACGCGGTAGCGGTTGCTGTCGTCTACCGTGAGGCCGCTGTCCTCGATGGCTTCTTTGGTGGCGGCGATGGCGAAGTGAGTGGCGCGGTCGGTGCGTTTGGCTTCCTTCTTGCCCAGCAGCGCGTCGGCGTCGAAGTTCTTGACCTCTCCGGCGATCTTGTTCTCAATGACGCTGCTGTCGAACAGCGTGATGAGGTCGATCCCGCTTACGCCGTTGACGACGTTCTGCCACGCTGTTTTGACGTTGTTGCCAGTGGGGCCAATCGCGCCCATCCCTGTGACAACGACGCGCTTTTTGCTCATGGTTGTACTCCTGTGGTATCTCTTAAACGAACGCTCCGGTGCGTTGTGAGACGCGAAAATGCGCGCCATACGCTATAATCCACCACCGGAGCAGCAAGCTCATCTTAGCGTAATGAACACGAAGGCGGCACGCAAGTTATGATTTTGGTCACAGGGGCGGCTGGTTTCATCGGGCGGCATGTGGTGGCTGAGCTGCTGCGCCATCAGCTTCCGGTGCGGGTGCTGCTCGCGCCAGAGGAAGCGCCCCCCGCGCTCTGGACGGATCTGCCGCAGCCAGAGGTGTTTGCGGGGCGGCTGAACGACGACGAAGTGTTGCTGAAGGCGTGCACGGGCGTGCACACGATCATTCATCTGGCCAGCGCGATGTGGTGGGGCAGCAAGCGCGACCTCGAGCTAGTGGAACTGGCCGGCACGCAGTCGTTAATTGCGATGGCGCGCAGCGCGCGTGTGGGGCGGATCATCCTGCTGAGCCACCTCGGCGCGGCGTCCTCGGCGGGGTATGTGCTGCACCGCGTGAAAGGCTTGGAGGAGGAACTGGTACGCGGCTCGGGGCTGGCTTACACCATCATCCGCTCAGGGGTGGTGTTTGGGCCAGAGGATGCGTTCATCAACCACATCGCCATGATGTTGAGCATCAACCCCTTGTTCTTCTTGATGCCCGGTCGGGGTGAGGTCGTGCTACACCCGCTGCATATCGACGACCTGACGCGCGCGATCGTGGCCAGCCTTGAATCGCTCGACGCGGTGGATCGCACGATCGAGATCGGTGGCATTGAATACACGACGCTGGCGGACTTGATCAGCACGGTGCAGCGGGTGTGCTGTCGGCGTCGTGTGGTGATCCCTGTCCCCCCCTACTTGATGCGGGTGATCGTGTGGTTATATGAGCGAATATACCGCCGCACGCTGATGACGTCGCAGTGGCTGGACGTCCTTGCCACGAATCGGACGACACAGCTTGGCAATATGTACGAATATTTTGGGTTTCAGCCGCGCCGCCTTGAGGACACGCTCGTGACGTACCTGCCGCGGCAGGCCAGCGCGCGCCGCGCCCTACGGTATGTGTTTCAGCGGCGGCCTCGCGCCAACATTTTGGTTTAATCTAGGATGCAATCGCCTATGACCACACCCCCGGTTGAGATTCGCGCCCTGCGCACGCCGAATGAACTGCAACAAGCGGTTGAGCTTCAGAAGATTTATTGGGGCAGCGACATGAGTGACATCGTGCCGCTGCACATGCTGCTGAGCATGGCCAACTACGGTGGGCACGTGTTCGGGGCATTCATCGGTGGCAAGCTAGTTGGGCTGCTGATGGGCTTCCTCGGCGCGAAGATCACGCCATCAGACCACACGCCGGCGCGGGATGCGCTGCTCGTCATGAGCAAGCGGATGGTTGTGCTGCCGGAGTATCGCAACTACAAGATCGGCGAGCACCTGAAACAGGCGCAGCGGCGGTTCGCGCTCGATCACGGCGTTCCATTGGTCACGTGGACGTTTGACCCGCTCATTGCGCGCAACGCCTACTTGAACCTGCACAAGCTAGGGGCGATTGGGCAGGCATACCAGATGGACTTTTTCGGGGTGGACGCCGCCAACCCGACGCTGAGCGGTGACCGCTTGGTGGCCAACTGGTGGGTGGCGCACCCGCACGTTGCCGATCGTTCCGCGCGCGAGCACGCCGATGGGGTCTGCGTTGGCGCGGTGGAGGCGGGGCGGCCGCGCTTTCTGGGGGTGGCGTCTGGCGCGCCCGCGCTGCTGTTGGAGATCCCGCCGGACGTTCAAGCCCTTGAGAAGTCCGACGCGCTGCTGGCGGGCGCGTGGCGGGCCTATGCGCGCGAGGCGTTCCCCGCGCTGTTCGCGGCGGGCTATCTGGCAACGGATGTCATCCGCCGCGGCGAGCAAACGTTTTACGTGTTCACGCCGGACGACGGCACATTTACCTTCTGAGGAGTTTTGAATGAAGCCCATCACCATTGCAGCGATCCATCTGCACCCTGTGGCGATCCCGTTTGTGGAGCCGCTGCGCACCAGCTTCGGCATGGAGCCGTTCAAAGCGGCGATCATTGTCGAACTCGTCACCAGCGATGGCGTGACTGGCTGGGGCGAGGCTGCTGTTGCGCCTGAGCCGGGCTACTGTGGTGAGACGGTCGGCACAGCTTACCACTTGATGAAGCACTTCCTTGTGCCGGGCTTGATCGGCAAGACGCTAACTGACCCGTTCGAGGGGCGGACGCTGCTGCATCACCTGCGGGACAACAAGCACACGCGCGCCGGGATCGAAGGGGCGATCTGGGACGCCTTCGCCAAGACGAACGCCCTGCGCTTGGCCGACTTGTTCGCGTCGTACTTGCCACCTGAGCATGCGTCCACTAATCGTGCGGTGGTCGGCGTGAGCATTGGCATCCAGCCCAGCGTTGAAGCGACCGTCGCCATTATCCGCAAGCGCCTCGATCAAGGCTACAAGCGCATCAAGCTCAAAATCGCGCCCGGCTGGGATGTGGCACTGGCACGGGGGGTGCGCGCCGCCTTCCCCGACACAATGATCATGCTGGACGCGAACAGCGCTTACACACTCAAAGATGCCGAGCACCTTAAACAGTTGGACGAGTTCAACCTGCTGATGATCGAGCAGCCGCTAGCGCACGATGACATCTACGAGCACAGCCAGCTTCAGCCGCAGTTGAAGACGCCCATCTGCTTAGATGAGAGCGTCAAATCGGCTAACGATCTGCGGCTGGCGATTCAGGTGGGGGCGATTGGCATCTTGAACCTGAAGCCGGCGCGCGTGGGTGGCTTTGCGGAAGCGCTGGACGTGTACCGCGTGGCGGTGGAACATAAGCTGCCGCTGTGGATCGGCGGGATGTTAGAGACGGGGATCGGACGCGCCCAGAACGTGGCGTTTGCGTCGCTGCCGGGCGTGACGCTGCCGTGTGACATCAGCGCGACCGATCGCTACTTTGTGGAGGACATCACAGAACCGCCGTTCGTGCTCAACCCTGACAGCACCTTGAGCGTCCCGAATGGGCATGGCATTGGCGTGGAAGTGGTGCGCGCGCGGCTGGAACAGGCTGTCGCCCGCTGGCATGAGCAGAACTACTATCCGATTGGGTGAGACATGAGCGCAGAACTTTTCAAGGAATCGACAGTCGCGTTTATCGGGGCGGGAGCGATGGGAACCGCCATGATCGCGGGGATGCTCAATCAGGGACTGCTGCATGGCGACCAGATCATCGCAGCCGACCCTCATGCCGAGAAAGGGCACGACCTGATGACTCAGTACGGCGTGCGCTTCACGACGGACAACCTTGAGGCCGCGCGCCATGCGGACATCCTCATCTTGGCAGTCAAGCCGCAGGTGATGGGGCGGGTGCTGTCGCAGCTTCGCGGGCGCATCGACAGTGTGGAACTGGTGCTGTCGATTGTGGCCAGCGTGAAGATGCGGACGATCGTCACGCAGGTGTTGAACAGCCGCGTTGTGCGCTCGATGCCCAACACGCCCGCCCAAATCGGCGAGGGGATGACGGTGTGGTGCGCCACGCAGGAAGTGGAAGAGAAGCAGCGCGAGCAGGCGGCTACGCTGCTGGGGGCGCTGGGCGAGCAGCTTTACGTAGACGATGAACGCCTGCTGGATATGGCGACGGCGCTGTCTGGCAGCGGGCCGGCCTACGTGTTCCTGTTCATGGAGGCTATGATCGATGCGGGCGTGCGCATGGGCTTCACTCATCGGGACGCTACCAAGCTGGTGATGCAGACGGTCAAAGGCTCCGCCGACTACATTCAGCGCAGCGGCCAGCATCCGGCCATCTTGCGCAACCAAGTAACCAGCCCTGGCGGGACAACCGCCGCCGCTTTGTATCAACTGGAGCGTTTGCAGTTCCGCACGGCGGTGGCGGAAGGCATCTGGGCGGCCTATCAGCGAGCGGTGGAGCTAGGCGGGCGCGATGAGTGAGCCGCCCGCGGTCACCTTTGCCGACGTGGAAGCCGCAGCGCAGCGCGTGCGCGAGGCCGCCAACTACACGCCCGTGATGACTTCGCGCCGCCTCAACGAGCGGGTGGGCGCAGAGGTCTTCCTCAAATGCGAGAACTTTCAGCGGGTGGGGGCGTTCAAGTTCCGCGGGGCGTGGAACGCGATGCGCCTGCTCAGCGCTGAGCAGCGGCGGCGCGGCGTGCTAGCGTTTTCGTCTGGCAACCACGCGCAGGCCATCGCGCTGAGCGGCCAATTGATGGGCGTGCGCACCACGATCATCATGCCGAACGACGCGCCCGCAATCAAACGACAGGCGACCGAGGGCTACGGCGCAACGGTCGTCCTCTACAATCCAGCCACGCAGAACCGTGAAGAGGTCGGGCGCGCGCTGGCTGAGGAACACGGCTACACGGTGATCCCCCCTTACAACCACCCCCACGTGATCGCTGGGCAGGGGACGGCGGCCCACGAGCTGATCGACGAGGTGGGCAAGTTGGATGTGATGGTGGCGTGCGTCGGCGGCGGCGGCCTGCTGAGCGGAACCGCGCTGGCAACGAAAGGGCGTCTGCCGACGTGCCGTGTGGTGGGCGCGGAGCCAGAGCTGGGCTGTGACGCGACACTCACCTTTCGGACGGGGGTGCTGCACGTCGTCCACAACCCGCAGACCATCGCTGATGGCGCGCGCACGCCCTCGCTCGGAACGCTGACGTGGCCGATCTTCCGCCAGCACGTAGACGACATGGTGACGATCTCGGAAGAAGAGATCCGCGAGGCCGTGCGCTTCAGCTTCTACACGCTCAAGATGGTCGTCGAACCGAGTGGCGCGCTGGCGCTGGCGGCGCTGCTGACGGGCAAGGTCAAAGGTCGGCGCATCGGGGCGATCATCAGCGGCGGCAACGTGGATGGCGCGACGATGGCCGACATCTTGCGCGGCGAGGCTGAACCTGTGGTAGGCTAGGCTTGACGCTGTTGAAGGTGGTTTGTGATGACTGAACGCACGGTGGAACAATCGCGCCTTGCCGAGTTTTACGCGCAGGCCGAGGCTGTCGTGGATCGGCTGGAGCTGATCGAGGGGGAGGTAATCGTTGTGCCGTCGCCATCTGTCAAGCATCAGCAGATTGTGTTGTTGATCGCCATCTTTCTGAACGCCTTGCAGCGCGGCATGACGCTGCTTGCACCACTGGACGTGGAGCTAGACGGGCAGAACGTGGTGCAGCCGGACGTGATCTGGTTGAGCGAGGCGACGCGAGCCACGGTGACAGCGCAGCGGGTGATCGGCGCGCCGGAGCTGGTGGTGGAGGTGCTGTCACCGTCGACGCGCGACGCAGACAAGCGGCGCAAGTTCCGCGTGTACGAGCGCTGCGGGGTGGGGGAGTACTGGTTGGTTGACCCGGAGGCAGAGCACGCAGAGGTGTTCGGTCGGGAAGGAGAGCGCTTCGCCCATCGTGGGGTGTACGGGCGTGAGGAAGCCTTCCACAGCGCCGCGCTGGGCGTGGATGTGGCGGTTAGCGCGCTGTTGCCGCCTCAAGAAGGCGCACCGCAGCCATCGTAGGGAGCATTATGACGCGCCCCTGCGTGCGAAGCCTACAGCTTCTCGGCGATGCTCTTGGCTTGCGTGAACAGCAGCAGATAGTCCGGCCCGCCGGCTTTGCTGTCGGTTCCGCTCATGTTGAAGCCGCCGAATGGGTTCACGCCGACGAGCGCCCCGGTGCATTTGCGGTTGAAGTAGAGGTTGCCCACGTGGAACTCGCGCATGGCGCGCTCGATGCGGGCGCGGCTTTGGCTGTAGAGCGCCCCGGTCAGGCCGTACTCCGTGTCGTTGGCGATGTGCAGCGCGTGGTCGAAGTCTTGAGCGCGGATGAGCGCCAGCACTGGCCCGAAGATCTCTTCTTGTGCGATGCGTGCGTGTGGATCAACCCCACCGAAGATCGTCGGCTGAATGAAGTAGCCGTTCTCGTCGGTCTCGATGATGTGACCGCCTGTGAGCAGCTCGCCTTCGGTTGCGCCGATGTCGATGTAGCGGCGGATGCGGTCGTAGCTCTCTTGGTCGATCACCGGCCCCATGTAGACCTCTGGGCCGATGGACGTGTCTCCCACGGTGAGCGCTTCAGTTAGCTCGACGACCTGCTTCGCCACCGCGTCGTAGACCTCTTGCACCAAAATCGCCCGTGAGCCAGCGCTGCACTTCTGCCCACCGAAGCCGAACGCGCTGGCGACGATGCCCTTGGCTGCCTCAGCGAGGTCAGCTGTTTCATCGACGACGACGGCATCCTTGCCACCCATCTCAAGGATCGAGCGCTTGAGCCACTTCTGGCCGGGCTGAACGCGGCTGGCGACCTCGTAGATCTGCACGCCGACGGCGCGGCTGCCGGTGAATGCGATGAAGCGCGTCAGCGGGTGTTCGACCATGCGCGCGCCGACAACCTCGCCAGGGCCGGTGAGGAAGTTGAGCACGCCCGCAGGCAGACCCATCTTCCAGAACAGTTCCGCTACGTAGTAGCCGACGAGGGGGCTTTGCTCGGCGGGTTTGAGGACACAGGTGTTGCCTGCTACGAGCGTGGCGGCGGTCATGCCGGCAAGGATGGCGTTGGCGAAGTTCCACGGCGGGATGACCGCGCCCACGCCTAGCGGGATGTACGCAAGCTGGAGCTGCTCGCCTGCCCAGGGGCTGAGCAGGTGGCTGCTGTCGGCGAGGCGCAGCATCTGGCGCGCGTAGTACTCCATGAAGTCGATTGCTTCAGCGGTGTCAGCGTCGGCCTCGGCCCAACTCTTGCCGACCTCCAGCACGAGCAGGGCGCTGAATTCGTGCTTGCGGCGGCGCATCTCGGCGGCGGCGTTGAGCAAGTAGCGAGCGCGCTCAGCAGGTGGGGTGTACTGCCACGTTTGGAACGCCTCATAGGCGGCCTCTACCGCGCGGTTGGCATGTTCGGCAGTTCCGTTGGCGAAGTAGCCCAGCACCTGCGATGGGCGGGCTGGATTGACGCTGGGGAACACGTCGCTGAGGGGGATGCGCTCACCGCCGATCACCAGCGGGTAGGTCTGGCCGAGGCCGGCCGTTACCTTCGCCAGCGCTTGCTCGAACGCCTGCCGATTGGCGGGTTGGGTGAAATCTGTGAACGGTTCTGGCCGATAAGGGGGAAGCATAGCGATCTCCTTCAAGTGGTGTGGGGGTGGGTTATGCGCCAACGAAGCTGCGGATGAAGAACCACATGTTGGCGGGGCGCTCGGCAAGGCGGCGCATGAAGTAGGGATACCACGCCTCGCCAAACGGCACGTAGACGCGCATCTTGTGCTTTTTGGCGAGTTCCCCCTGTCGTTCACCGCGCACGCCGTACAGCATCTGGAACTCATAGCGCGATTGGGGGACGTTCTGCGCGGCGATGTACTGCTCTGCAGCATGGATCATGTGCTCGTCGTGGGTGGCGATACACAGGTAGGCGCTGCCGGGCGTGCCGAGGTACGTCTCTAGCAGCTTCACGTAGTTCTTGTCCACGTCGGCTTTGTTGGGGAAGGCGCGGTCGGCAGGCTCAAGGTATGCGCCCTTGCACAGGCGGATGTGGGCGTTTTCGTTTGCTAGGGCCACCATGTCGCTCTCAGAACGGTAGAGATAGGCTTGGATGACCGTGCCGACGTTGTCGAAATCGTATTCATCGCGCATGGTGCGGTAGATGCGCAGGGTGGTATCGGTGTAGGCGGTGCTCTCCATGTCGATGGTGACGGGGATGCCGTACTGCTTGGCGCGGCTCAGGATGTGGCGTAGGTTGGTGACGCATAGTTCTTCGCTCAAGTCGAGGCCGAGGTGGGTGAGCTTGACGGAGATGCCGCTCTGAAGCTGGTGCTGATGGATGCGGTCGAGCACGAGTTGGTACATCGCCACGACGTCCTCGGTGTCTTTGGCGTTTGTCACGCTTTCGCCCAAGTAGTCTAGTGTGACGAGGATGCCGCGTTCGTTGAGCGTTCTCGTCGCTTGGATGGCCTCTTCGAGCTGTTCTCCGGCGACGAAACGGCGGGCCATCCGCCGCGCGACGCCCCAATTAGTGACGATGCTGCGCGCCCAGCCTGCGGTTGATAGGTACAAGAGAAATTGCTTGATCATGTGTTTGACCTTACCCCAAATACTGCATAACGAGCATAACGTTAAAGTGACCCTTCACAAGATTAAATTATAACCATCGCTGCTGCCCGTAACGGATAGGAAGTTGCTTAACGCGCTTGTCGGTCATCACAGGGCTGAATGTCTTGTGAAAAATTGGACATTCATAAGTCCGTTGGGTACAATATCGTCGTTTTGGTGTGCCTGTTCACTTGTGCTGCTGACACTCGGTCACACGGCAATGGCGTCACGATTAGCGCAACGTAGCATGGCTTGTGCGCTATAATTTGGAGATACCGTAACACACGCAGTCAATTATCACAAAGGAGCCACAGATGGCAGATAATATTTACGATGCAATTCTGAAACAAATTGCTGACTATCAGCCGACGTTGCAGGCGGTAGAGGTTGGCTACGTGGAAGAAGTCGGTGACGGCATCGCCCGCGTTGTTGGCTTAGACAATGTCCGTTATAACGAGTTGGTGCGCTTCCAGAACGGGACAATCGGCATTGCCTTCAACCTTGAGAAGGACAACGTCGGTGTCACAATCATGGGTGCGTATGAGGGCATCCAAGAGGGCGACGAAGTCACGTCGCTGGGGCGTATCGCGTCTGTGCCAGTTGGGATGGGCTTGGTCGGGCGCGTAGTGGACGCGCTGGGCAACCCGCTGGACGGCAAAGGTCCCATCTCGAGCACCGAGTTCTACCCAATTGAGCGTATTGCCCCCGGCGTGATGGAGCGCAAACCTGTTAACCGCCCTGTGCAGACTGGCATCCTCGCCATTGACGCGATGATCCCGATTGGCCGCGGCCAGCGTGAGCTGATCATCGGCGACCGCCAGACGGGTAAAACTGCTGTGGCGATCGACACGATCATCAACCAAAAAGGCCAAGACATGTACTGCATCTACGTCGCGGTGGGCAAGCGGCGTGGTGAGCTGGCGCGCATCGTGAACATCCTCGAAGAGCGCGGCGCGATGGATTACACCACGCTGGTGGTCGCCTCGGCCTCGGATGCGGCGGCGCTTCAGTATATCGCGCCGTTCAGCGGCTGCGCCATCGGCGAGTGGTTCATGGAGAACGGCAAGGACGCGCTCATCATCTACGATGACCTCTCGAAACACGCGGCGGCCTACCGTCAGGTGTCGCTGCTGCTGCGCCGCCCGCCGGGCCGCGAAGCCTACCCCGGTGACGTGTTCTACCTGCACAGCCGCCTGCTGGAGCGTGCTGCGCAGCTCAGCGACGAGCGCGGCGGCGGCAGCTTGACCGCCCTGCCGATCATCGAGACGCTGCTGGGCGACGTGTCGGCGTTTGTGCCCACCAACGTGATCTCGATCACCGACGGCCAGATCTACCTTGAAAGCGAGCTGTTCTACAGCGGCCAGCGCCCCGCGCTCAACACGGGCATCAGCGTGAGCCGCGTGGGTGGCGCGGCGCAGACCAAAGCCATGAACAAGACGGCGGGCGGGTTGCGCTTGCAAATGGCCCAGTTCCGGTCGCTGGCGGCGTTCGCCCAATTTGGCTCGAACCTCGACAAGAACACCCAGTCACAGTTGGACCGCGGCCTGCGCCTGAACGAACTGTTCAAGCAGCCGCAGTACCTCACGCTGGCGCTGGAAGAGCAGATCGCGCTCATCTACGCTGGCACGAACGGCCTGCTGGATCACATTCCGGTGGATCGGGTCGGCGCGTGGAAGAACGACTTCTTGCGGGCGATGCGCGGTCAGTTTGCAGCGCTTGGCCGCGAGATCGCTGAAACGGCCAAGAAAGGCCTCGGTGATGAGACCAAAGCGAAGCTGGAAGAGGCGATCAAGTCGTTCAACGAAACGTGGAGCTAGCGTCTGCACGGCGTTTAAAGGAGACGTGACATGCCACCGTTGAAAGAAGTACGCAACCGCATCAAGAGCGTGAAGAACATCTCGCAGATCACGCGCGCGCTGGAAGCTGTGTCGGCGTCGCGCGTGCGCCGCGCCCAAGCACGCACGCTCGCTAGCCGCGCCTACGCTGACAAGGCGTGGGAAATCCTCGTCAACTTGCAGCGCGCTGGGACGACCTCGCATCCACTGCTGACCGCCCGCCAAGAAATCCGTCAGGTGATGATCGTCGTCATCACCTCGGATCGCGGCTTGGCAGGCTCTTACAACACGAACGTGCTGCGCGTGGCCGAGCGCTTTGAAGACCGCATCGGCAAGCCGGTGCAGTACATCGCCGTCGGGCGCAAGGGGCGCGATTCGCTCATCCGCAGCCGCGCGAACGTCGTCGCCGAGTTCAGCGACCTGCCGGCTGAGCCGACCATCGGCACGATTGCACCTATCTCTAACTTGGCGATTGACGCCTTCATGAGTGGGGAAGTCGATGAAGTCGTGATCGCCTACACGGACTTCATCAACCTGCTGGCGCAGCGCCCAGTTGTGCGCGTGTGGCTGCCGTTAAGCACCGACGCACACGCGAACCGCGTAGCCAGCGACCTCGTGAAAGAGATGCCAGAGGTCACCGAAGGCGTGCTCAGCTATGAGTATGAGCCGAACGCCGCGGCAGTGCTGGACGAGATCGTGCCGCGCTTCACGGAGCTGCAACTGTATCAGGCGCTGCTCGAGAGCCAGTCCAGCGAGCACGCCGCGCGCATGGCCGCCATGCGCAACGCGACCGACAACGCGACGCAGCTTGTGGCGGATCTGACGCTGGACTACAACAAGGCGCGTCAAGCGGCGATCACCAGCGAAATCTTGGACATTGTGGGCGGCGCGAACGCGCTACAAAGCGCCATCGAGAGCGCCGCAGACAACCTCTTGAAGAGCAGCGCCGCGCTCTCAACGGTGGGCGAATCGTAACGGTTCAACGCTTTACACGGACTTAGACATCAGGCCGCGATGCGGCCCTTGAGGAGAAAGCAGATGGCAGAAACTAAAGGAACAGTGGTGCAGGTGCTGGGGAATGTGGTGGACGTCGCCTTCCCGGAGGGCGAGCTGCCAGACATTTTCGAGGCGATTCGCATTGAGCGCGAAGGGCAGGAGGATTTGATCCTCGAAGTAGAGTTGCTGCTGGGCGATGGCGAAGTGCGCTGCGTGGCGATGGACAGCACTGACGGCCTCGCACGCGGTGTGGCCGCTTACGCGACGGGCGCGCCGATCTCGGTTCCAGTGGGCGATGTGTCGCTGGGGCGCATCTTCAACGTGCTGGGCCGTCCGATCGACATGGGCGCACCCATCCCTGACGACGCACCGCGTCGCCCGATCCATGCGAGCGCCCCTTCGTTTGAAGAGCAAGCGCCCAAGGTCGAAATCTTCGAGACGGGCATGAAGGTGATCGACCTCGTCGCCCCGATGATCAAAGGCGGCAAAACGGGCATCTTCGGCGGCGCGGGCGTCGGCAAGACGGTCACGATCCTTGAGTTGATTAACTCCATCGCCACGCAGCACGATGGCTTGTCGGTGTTTGCGGGCGTGGGCGAGCGTACCCGTGAAGGCACCGACCTTTACCGCGAGATGGAAGAGGGCGGCGTGTTGGATAAGTTGGCGATGGTGTTCGGCCAGATGAACGAGCCGCCGGGCGTGCGCCTGCGCGTGGCGCTGACCGGCCTCACGATGGCGGAATACTTCCGCGATCAGGGCAAGGACGTGCTGATCTTCATCGACAACATCTTCCGTTACAGCCTGGCGGGGGCGGAAGTGTCGGCGCTGTTGGGGCGTATGCCGAGCGCGGTGGGGTATCAGCCCAACCTCGCAGAAGAGATGGGCATGCTGCAAGAGCGCATCACCTCGACCATGCGCGGCTCGATCACCTCGATGCAGGCGGTCTACGTGCCTGCGGACGACTACTCCGACCCTGCGCCGGTGGCGGTGTTCACCCACCTCGACAGCACGATTGCCCTTGAGCGCAGCATTGCCGCGCGCGGCCTGTTCCCCGCGGTGGATCCGCTTGGCAGCACGTCGAAAATGTTGGATCCTAACATCGTCGGTGAAGATCACTACTACACCGCGCGCGAGGTGCAGAAGGTGCTCCAGCGCTACAAGGACTTGCAAGACATCATCGCTATCTTGGGCGTGGAAGAGCTGAGCGACGATGATAAGCTGTTGGTGGCGCGCGCGCGCAAGATCGAGAACTTTTTGAGCCAGCCGATGGTGGTGGCCGCGCAGTTTACGGGCCGCGAGGGGCGCTATGTCAAGATCAAGGACACGGTGCGCGGCTTCCGTATGATCTTGGACGGTGAAGTCGACATGATTCCTGAAGGCATGTTCTACATGGCCGGGCCGATTGAGGACGTGCTGGAGCGCTACGAACAGAGCAAGAACAACTAAAAGGAGGCCAGCGATGCCAATTCACGTGGAGCTGGTGTCACAAGAGCGCAAGCTGTTTGAAGAGCCTGAGGCGGACATCGTGATCGTGCCGGCGGTGGAGGGCGAGATGGGCATCTTGCCACGGCACGCGCCGGTGCTGACGACGCTCGGCTTTGGTGAGATGGTCGTGCGCAAGGGCAACGCCGAGGAGCGTTTTGCGATTTACGGTGGTGTGGTCGATGTGCGGCCTGATAAAGTGGTCGTCTTGGCTGACACGGCTGAGAACGAGAAGAACATTAGCGCTGCAGCGGCAGAGGAAGCCCGCCGGCGCGCGCTCGAGTTGATGGCATCGGGTGTGAAAGAGCGTAACCGCGAGGCGGCGCTGGAGCTGCGCAAGGCCGAGCTAGCGCTTAAACTCTCGCGCAAGATGCAGCAGGGCGGCATCAAGCTGCGCATTCTGGACGAAGACGAATAAGCACAGTGTTCATGCTGCAGTGAATCGATCAGGGCGCTCCGTCAGGAGCGCCTTTTTGCTGCTGACACAGGGTGGCCATCATGTTCATTTACCCTCAACTGGTGTATAACTGAACTTGGCAGCCGAGAGATCAAACGGTGGAA
>DAOUBS010000131.1:0-5608 GCA_034432435.1 Anaerolineae bacterium | reverse complement strand
CGCTCAACGCGGCTGATGGCACGCTTGCATGGCCACAGCCCTTCAACACTGAAGGGTTGATCGGTGGGGCTCCGCTGGTGGCCAATGGGTTTGTTTACGTCGGCAACACGCTGGATCGCCTCTTCAAGCTTGATGCGGCCACCGGTCAGTTGGTCGCAGAAGGCCGTTTACGCAACTGGGTATGGAGCCAGCCTGTCTTTGCCAACGGCGTGATCTACGTGACTGACCTTTCCGGCTTCGTGTACGCGATTGACCCCGACACGCTGGCGATCCTCTGGGAGACGCAGGTTTCCTCGCGCGGCATTCGCCCATCCCCGCTGGTGACGGACAACTTCATTATCGTCGCCTCGCGCGATGGCAAAGTTCATTGGCTGGGGTTGAACGGCTCTAAAGTGATGGAGCGTCAGGTTGAGGGGGGGCCTGAAATCCTGAGCGAATTGTTGCACGTGCCGGCCAACTTAGAGGCGGGCATCAACGAGCCACTGATCCTCGTGGCGACAAAAGACATGGGGCGGTTGGTGGTCGCTTTTTCGGAACAAACCGGCACTCAGCGCTGGTCATACGCACGCTAGTTATCGAGGGGTTTATTGTCTATGTGGGATCTCATCTTCAACCCGCTCATCACGCTGATGATCTGGCTCTATGGCGTGCTCGGCAACAACATCATCGCGGGCATTGTGGTGCTGACACTCTTGATCCGTCTGGCCACGTACCCGCTGACGATCAAGCAAATGCGTTCCGCGCGTCGCACGCAGGAGCTTCAGCCGGCCATCAAGAAGCTGCAAGAGAAGTACAAAGATGACCGCGAGAAGCTCTCTCAGGCGCAGATGGCGCTTTACCGCGAGCATGGGGTGAACCCACTAGGGGGCTGCCTGCCGCTGCTGATTCAGTATCCTATCTTGAGTGCGATGTATCAGGCGATCTACTACGCGCTGGCGTCCACGCCGTATCAGTTGGTTGACTTATCACAGCGCCTGCTGGTGACGGATCTCGCGCGGCTTATCCCGTTGGAGAAGATGTGGCTGGGGATGGACTTGACCCAAGCGCCCACCCCGCCAGGCAACCCGTGGTATGCGTTGGCGCTGCCTGCCCTGGTGATGATTACCACGTGGCTTCAGTTCAAGGTGTCGGTTCCGGCGCAGTCTGGCCCGCCTGACCCTAACGACCAAGCCGCGAACATTACCCGCTCGATGGGGACGATCATGCCAATCATGTTTGGCTTTTTGTCGCTGTCGTTCTCGGTGGGGCTGTCGGTTTACTTCATCGTGTCGAACTTGGTGGGCATCTTGCAGTATTCGCCACAGGTGAAGGCGCTGACGGATAAGCTCTTCCCTGAGAAGCCGCGCACCGCGTCGCGCGTTGAGGACACCATCGCCGCGATGGCGACGTCACCGGTGCGCAACCCGAAGCCCGCCACAGCCAAAGTGTCTGGAAGCGGCAAGACACCTAAAAGCGCCGGCAAGAGCTACGGCAAGAAGAAATAGCTGTCACCTCGCCAATTATAGATGGTTTGATTAGGGTGGGCAGTCTGCCAATGGGCAGCTGCCCTTATGTGCAAGATATGGAAACGGAAACAACGCTATGGAATCTGTAGAAAAAACCGGGGAGACGATAGAAGCGGCCATTGATGCTGGCTTACGCGAGTTGGGCGTCACATCAGCCGATGTGATGGTAGAAGTGCTGGAAGAGCCTTACCGCGGCATTATGGGCATTGGCGCGAAGCCCGCGCGCGTTCGTATCATCTACATGGGGCCACGGCCAGAGTCAGGGCAGCCCCCCGTGAGCACACCCACGCGCGCGCCGCGTGAACCACGGCGCGGTGACCGCGACAGTGAGCGCAGTCGTCAGCAGCTGCGTAGTGAGCGCGGCGGTCGTGGACGTGAAGCCAGCTCACGTGATAGGGAACGCCGCGGACGTGGTGGACGAGGCCGCGACGGCAGCCCGCGCAGTCGTGGTGGGGATGCTCAACCGCGCGTTTCGCGCTATGTTGAAGATTTTGACGTTGAGTTTGAAGACCCTGAAGCGCTGGACCTTGCTCCAAAGGCGCAGGTGATCCCAGATGACCAAGCAGATGAGGTGGCAGTGGTGGGCAAGCAGCTTCTCAATGAGCTGCTTGAGAAGATGGACATCTACGGCATCGTGACGATTCACAAGAGCGACTCTACGCGCGAGGGCGAAGAGTCGTTGTGGATCCTCAACATCAGCGGGGAGGATTTGCAGCCGCTCATCGGGCGGCGCGGCGAGACGTTAGCCTCGCTTCAATACATCTTGCGTTTGATGTTGAGCCGCAAGGTGCAGAAGCGCGCCAACATCATCGTCGACGTGATGGAGTACAAACTGCGTCGCAATGAGCGCCTGCGCCAATTGGCCACGCGCATGGCCGATCAAGCGGTTAAGCAGGGGCGCACCATGACGCTGGAACCGATGCCGCCCAATGAGCGCCGCATTATTCATCTAACGCTTCGAGATCGAACGGACGTTGAAACAAAGAGCGTTGGAGAAGGCACTGGCCGCAAGGTCACCATCAACCCGATCAAGTCATGACGCCTGATTTGCTGCTGATCGGGCACGTGACTGCCGATCTGAACCCACAGGGGCGCGTGTTGGGTGGCACGGTTTCTTATGCTGCTCGTATCGCTCAAGCTTTTGGCTTGCGGCCAGCTATCGTCACCAGTGCCGATCCATCTGATCCGCTGGTGAAAAGTTTAGCGGCAAGCATTCCGTTAGAAGTCGTGCCTGCGCCGCAAACGACCACTTTTGAGAACGTATACATTGGTGCTCGTCGGATTCAAACGCTGCACGGTCGTGCTCGCAGCCTATCTCTTGAGGATGTGCCGCATGCGTGGCGCACTGCGGGTCTCGTGCACTTAGCCCCACTAGTGGATGAGCTGAGCGATGACCTTTATGGTGCGTTTCGTGCGCCGGTGATGCTCACCCCACAGGGGCTAATGCGCCAATGGGACGCGACAGGGCGCGTAACCTTCAAACGTTGGTTTGAGCCGCAGCTGCTGCGCCATGTGGCGCTGGCCGTGTTTAGCCAGCAGGACATCGAAGGAGATGCTTCACTTGTTGAGGCGTTTCGTCAGGTGGTGGTGACTGTGGTCACCGATGGAGCCGCCGGCGGGGTGGTGTACAGAGGGTCGAGCTTCCTCACATATTCAGCCTATCCTGCTGAGGAAGTAGACCCTACGGGCGCGGGTGATGTCTTTGCTACGTCGTTGCTCGTTGCGCAGTATTTTCTCAAGCTGCCGCTTGAGGAAGCGCTGGCGCTGGCGGCGCAGGTTGCAGCGCTCACTGTGCAGCATGCGGGCGTTTATACCCCAACTCCAGACGAAATCAGCGCGATTGTGGCGCAGTACACGTAACGAGGTAGCGCAGATGATCGACTTAATCCTAACCGATGGGCGCATCTACACCCAAGCCGAAGCGGGGTTCGTGGAGGCGGTGGCAATTGCGCGTGGGCGAATCGTCGCGGTGGGCACGACGCGCGAGGTGCTGGCGCTGCGCAGCGCTCATACCAAGGTTGAGAACTTGCGCGGACGGACGGTGCTGCCCGGGTTGATTGACGCGCACGTTCACTATCATCAGACAGCCCGCGCCTTGAACGAGGTGGACGTGTTCGAAGTGCCTGCGCTGGAGGTCGCGCTGGAGCGGGTTGCCGCGCGTGTGCGCAGTGTGTCATCTGGTCAGTGGATCACTGGGTGGGGCTGGGCGCAAGGGCTGTGGACGTCGGGAACCTTCCCCAGCGCAGCCGACCTAGACCGCGTCGCCCCGAATAACCCAGTTTATTTGCGAGCGAAAAGCGGCCACGCAGGCTGGGCGAACAGCGCTGCGCTTGCAGCGTGTGGGATCACCGCCAGCACGCCTGACCCCGACGGCGGTGAAATTATGCGTGATGCGCACGGCCACCCGACCGGTATCCTGCTTGAGACGGCGATGCGACTGGTAGAGCAGCAGATCCCTGCGCTGACGGTGGATCAGCTGGCGGATATGATGCTGGAGGCGCAGGCGCAGTTCCACGCACAGGGCCTTACGGGGCTGCACGACTACGACGATCCGATCTGCATGATGGCTTTGCAGCGGCTGCGTGAGCGTGGCCAGTTGGGGCTGCGCGTCCACAAGAACGTTAATCGCGGGTGGTTGGAACACGCGCTCGAGCTAGGCGTGCGCGCCAACTTCGGCGATGACTGGATCAAGATTGGCGCGCTGAAGATGTTCGCCGACGGCGCGCTCGGCCCCAAGACGGCCCTCATGCTGGAGCCATACATTGGCGAGCCAGACAACTACGGGATGGCCGTGCTGAGCGTCGATGAAATGTATGAGGCGATGAGCAAGGCCAGCGCGCACGGCCTGCCGACGACAATCCACGCCATCGGCGACCGTGCCTTCCGCGACGTGTGCAACGTCATGGAGCGAGTTCGTGCCGAGGAAGCTGCCCGCGGCCAGACGCCCGATCAGCTGCGCCACCGCGTGGAGCACGTCCAGATCATCCATCCCGATGATCGCTATCGTCTGCGCGATTTGAAGGTGATCGCGTCTATGCAGCCCACCCACGCCACGAGCGATTACCCAGTGGCCGAGCGCTACTGGGGCGAGCGCTGCGCTTGGGCCTACAACGCGCGCTGGCAGCTTGATCAAGGGGTGGTGGTAGCGTTCGGATCCGATAGCCCTGTGGAGCGTTTCAACCCATTCGAGGGGATCGCAGCGGCAGTCATGCGGCAGAAAAACGGTCAGCCAGAGGGCGGGTGGCATCCTGAGATGCGCCTGTCCGTCGAGGAAGCCATTGCAGGCTTTACAACGGGTGCGGCGTATGCCTCGTATCAAGAGGATCGATTGGGGCGGTTGGCCACCGGCTACTATGCTGATCTGGTGGTGCTGGATCGAGACATCTTCACGACGCCCGCGCATGAGATCGACCGTATCTTGCCCGTCGCCACGATGGTTAATGGGCAGTGGCGTTTTGGCGGCTTGGACTAAACCGGAGCTAAACAACTCTCGATACACTCTCTACGACTGATTAGGGACTCTGTTACTGAAGGAGCAAAGAATATGGCGCGCAAAGGGATGATGGTGGGGCCGGTGGAACATCGCGTGCAGGGCGAGATGCTGAAGGTGGGCGATAAAGCGCCTGACTTCGAGCTGATGGCGATTGACCGCAGCAAGCGTACACTGGCCGACTACGCGGGCAAGGTGCTGATTATCAGCACGATCCCATCCATTGACACAAGCGTGTGCAGCGCACAGACGCGGCGCTTCAACGCCGAGGCGGCCAATCTGCACGAGGACATCCGCATCATCACCGTCAGCGCGGATTTGACGTTTGCGCTCAAGCGTTATTGCGGCGCAGAAGGCATCAGCAACCACGAAACGCTGAGCTGCTACATGGACATGAAGTTCGCCGACGATTACGGCGTGCACGATCTGGATTGGCGCGTATGCCAGCGCGCGGTGTTCGTGATCGACCGCGAGGGGATTGTCCGCCATGCTGAATACGTGGACGTAATCGGCCATGAGGTGAACTTCGACAAGGCTTTGCGCATCGCAAAGGAGTTGGCACTGCTGAACAAGCGTAATTTTCTTTAAATTACCGCCGCATAAGCTTTTGGGC
>DAOUBS010000130.1:0-15554 GCA_034432435.1 Anaerolineae bacterium | reverse complement strand
GCCGACGCGGTGAACTTTCAGCAGGTTCGTGTTGCCTTTTATGCTGAAAGGGACGCCTGCTAGCACAACGAGCACGTCATTTTTCTTCACGTAGCCTGCATCGTAGGCCGCACGGGCGATGGTGGACAGCATTTCGTCAATCCCGTCATATTCTGGGACGAGCATCGGGATCACCCCCCAGACGAGCGCCATGCTGCGATAGGTGCGTTCGCACGGGGTGGCGCACAGGATCGGCGTGATAGGGCGTTCTTTGGCCACTTTCATTGTGGTATAGCCTGAGATAGTAGTAGTCACGATAGCAGTCGGCTTGATTAGCTCAGACATTGCTACGACGACGGATCCCATCGCATCAGAGATGAGGTCACCCTTGCTGGACTGAATGTTATGAAATGGGTTGAACGTGGCGAGGTTGCGCGTGCTGAACACGTATTCCTCAGCGGCTAGCGCAATCGCCGTCATGGTGCTGACGGCTTCCACAGGATAGGCCCCGTTGGCGCTCTCGGCGCTGAGCATGACCGCGTCCGTGCCGTCTAAGATTGCGTTGTAGACGTCGCTGGCCTCGGCGCGGGTGGGGCGCGGCGTGGTGCGCATCGATTCGAGCATCTGTGTTGCAGTGATCACAGGCTTGCCGACTTTGTTGCAAAGTCGAATCATGCGCTTCTGCTCATATGGTACGCGCTCGGCGGGTGTTTCCACCCCAAGATCACCGCGAGCTACCATGATGCCATCGGCTTCGTTGATGATGGATTCAAGGTTATCGAGCGCGTCTTGCAATTCGATCTTGGCGATGATCTTCACTTGATCTTCGCGCTTCCGACTCCCACCGATGAAGTCGATCAGCCAGCGCATTTGTTCAATGTCGTTCGCGTTGCGCACAAACGACATGGCGAGGAAGTCAACGTCTTTGGCAATGGCAAAGCGGACATCTTCGCGGTCTTTGGGAGTGATGGCGCTGAAGCTCAGTTTGGCATTGGGCGCACTGACGCCTTTACGCGAACGCAAATCCCCCGGAACAGTAACGCGGCAGCTAATCGATCGTGGGGAAGTGTCCACGATGTCCATTGCGATATTGCCATCGTCAATTAGCAGTCGTACACCGGGCTTGAGATCTCGCAGGAACTCAGGGTGGGGGAGGGTGAAGGTGTAGCCCTCCCCCGGCACCTCATCGAGGGTAAACGTCACCATATCCCCGACGATAAGTGACCGCGGTTCTTTGGCCACTTGCCCAATGCGGATTTTAGGGCCTTGAATGTCTGCCAGAATAGCGACGACCTGCCGTTCTTCCTCTGCCAATTGGCGAATGAGATCAATTCTTCGACCGTGTGTCTCATGATCACCATGCGAGAAGTTGATGCGGGCAACGTTCATCCCAGCACGAATCATCGCGCGTAAGGTTTCAGGCGTTTCTGACGCGGGGCCGATGGTAGCGACAATTTTGGTGCGTTTGCGCTTGTGCAGGTCGTGCATACGAAAGTCCTTTTGGCGCGCAGCCTAGAGATCATAGCCTAAGTTAGTAAACGCCGAGCGCCCTGCGTAGACCGCAGCGTCTCCAAGTTGTTCCTCGATGCGCAGCAACTGGTTATACTTGGCAACGCGGTCAGTGCGCGCGGGAGCGCCAGTCTTGATTTGGCCAGCGTTCATAGCAACCGCCAGATCAGCAATCGTGACATCTTCGGTCTCGCCGCTGCGATGGCTGGTAACAACGGTCATATTGTGGCGCTGTGCGAGCTGCGCAGCGGCAAAGGCTTCGGTCAAGGAACCGATTTGATTGACCTTGAACAGCAGCGAGTTGGCGGCTTTTTCTTTGATCGCACGCTTTACATAGTCAACATTCGTGACCAATAAATCATCACCGACGACTTGAACACGGTCACCAATGCGCGCCACAAGCTTTGTCCAATTCGCCCAGTCGTCCTCTGCCAGCCCATCCTCTAGCGAGATAATAGGGTATCTCTCACACCAGCTCGCCCAGAATTCAACCATCTCTTCGCCAGACAGCTTTTTACCTTCGATATCCAGATGATAGAGACCCGTTTCTTTGTTATAAAGCTCGCTCGTCGCTGGATCAAGCGCGATGAAAATTTGCTCACCGGCCTTGTAACCAGCCTTCTCGATCGCTTCCATGATGATGTCGAGCGCAGCTTGATTGCTGCCAAGGCTGGGGGCAAAGCCGCCTTCATCACCTACGTTCGTTTGGAACCCACGGTCGTGGATGACTTTCTTCAGCGCTTGGTAGATTTCAACACCCCAGCGCAGGCCTTCAGCAAACGTATCCGCCCCAACGGGCATCACCATGAACTCTTGAAAGTCGGTGCTGCCAATAGCATGTTTGCCACCGTTCATGATGTTCATCATTGGGACTGGCAGAACGTGCGCATGGACGCCGCCCAAGTAAGCATACAGCGGCAGCCCCAAGCTGTTGGCCGCAGCGTGCGCGACTGCCATCGATACACCGAGGATGGCATTTGCTCCGAGCTTAGCCTTGTTGGACGTGCCGTCCAGTTCGATCATGAAATTGTCGATAGCAGTCTGGTCGAACGCAGACATGCCGTAAAGCTCTTTAGCGAGGATGTCATTGACTGAGTCAACAGCCTTGCGCACGCCCTTGCCCCCGAAGCGCGCCTTATCGCCATCGCGCAGCTCAAGCGCTTCGTTCTCGCCGGTGGATGCCCCGCTGGGAACGATGGCGCGACCGAATGCGCCGTCTTCAAGGGTGACTTCCACTTCAATGGTGGGGTTGCCGCGAGAGTCCAGAACTTCACGGGCGTGGATGGTTTCAATGTTCGACATGGATGCTTTATCCTCTCAGTTAGTGTGTGTCACGATAGCCACAAACAGCCTCAATACTACCACGTAGGATATAAACTAGTACAACCTCAGAACTGACAAAACGCGACCTTAACATTACAATGCTAACTGGATGAAATGTGAGGCATATTGTGATGAAGCGCTCAGTATATCTTGACTATGCTGCGACAACGCCCATGGATCCACGGGTCGTTGAAGCGATGATGCCATACTTCACCCAAATATATGGCAATTCGCACTCGGCGCACCGTTTTGGCAGCCGCGCAGAACACGCAGTTGAAACCGCACGTGAGCAGATCGCGCGCGTGTTCAACTGCAAACCAAGTGAAGTGTATTTTACGAGCGGTGGCTCAGAGAGCAACAACTTAGCGATTCGCGGCGCAGCATGGGCAGCATCACCCAGCGGCAAGCGCCACATCGTCACGACACCGGTTGAACACAGCGCTGTGTTAAACACCGCCAAGCAGCTGGCCAAGCAGCAGGGGTTTTCGCTGACGGTTCTGCCGGTTGACCATCAAGCACGGGTGGATGTGGAAGAGTTTGCCGGCGCGCTCCAGCCTGACACTGCGATTGCGAGTGTGATGTACGCTAACAACGAGGTGGGGACGATCCAGCCGCTGCCGCTGTTGTCTAAGCACGCCCGAGAGCACGGTGTGCTGTTCCACACGGATGCTGTGCAGGCAGCAGGGCAGCTTGACTTAGACGTGCAACTGCTAGGCGTCGACATGTTGAGCATCAGCGGTCACAAGTTTTATGGACCGAAAGGGGTTGGCGCACTCTACGTGCGTGAGGGCACGCCCATTGTGCCAGCCCAGACCGGCGGCAGCCATGAGCGCGGCTTGCGCGCGGGCACACTCAACACGGCGGGTATTGTGGGAATGGCAACAGCCCTGACGCTTGCTTATGAAGAACACGACAAGCGGCAGGCAACTTACACGACTCTACGCGATCAACTGATTAATGGGGTGCTGAGCAGGGTGAGCGGCGTCCATTTGTCCGGTGATCCGACTCAGCGGCTGCCATCACACGCCAGTTTCATCTTTGATGGGATAGACGGCAACCAGCTTGTGATGCATCTTGACATTCGCGGCGTGGCGGTGAGCAGCGCCTCAGCGTGCAAGACGGGCAACCCTGAGCCGTCCAGCGTGCTGATGGCGATGGGGTATGACCGTGAACAGGCGTTGGGCAGTTTGCGCGTCACCGTCGGGCTGCACACGACTGAGGAAGACATCGACTATGCCGTTGAGTCCATTTGTCAAGCGGTCGAGGCTCTACGCGCGCTGAAGGCGGCACTGTAGGGATGGAAACGCAAGCGCGGGTGGTTGTCGCTATGAGCGGCGGCGTTGATAGTTCTGTGGCGGCGGCTCTGCTCAAGGAACAGGGCTATGACGTCGTCGGAATGATGATGCGTCTGTGGTCTGATGAGGCGATGGGCGGGGCAGAACATAACCGCTGCTGCACGCCTGAGCAGATGAACGACGCGCGTCGGATCGCCGATCACTTGGGTATTCCGTTCTACGTGCTAGACACAAAAGAAGTGTTCCGAAACACGGTTGTTGAGTTCTTCATTGATCAACATCGTCAGGGTGTTACTCCAAACCCGTGCATGGAGTGCAACCGCCATATTCGCTTTTCTTACTTGCTGAAGAACGCGCTGGCGTTAGGGGCGGACTATCTGGCCACCGGGCATTATGCGCGCATCCAACGCGCGGCCGATGGCTGCTATACCCTGTGGAAGGGGGTGGATGAGGCTAAAGATCAGAGCTACGTCTTGAGCGTCATGACACAGGCACAGCTCGCTAAGACGATGTTCCCCGTGGGTGAATTCCCAAAGGCAGAGGTTCGCAGCTTGGCGGCCAAGTATGGGCTGCGAGTGGAGAGCAAGAAAGACAGCCAAGATCTGTGCTTCCTCGGCAAAAACGACTACCGCGACTTCTTGCGACTGCACGCTCCAGACGTCATGCAGCCCGGCCCGATTGTCCTCAAGACAGGGGAAGTCATCGGTGAGCACGCCGGCTTGGCTAACTACACAATCGGGCAGCGTAAGGGCTTGGGCGTCACCTATCCAGTGCCGCTCTACGTGCTGGCGATGAACCCGTACCGCAACGCGCTGATCGTCGGCACGCGCGACGATCTAGGCCAAGATTGCCTGACTGCCAAGCGGGTAAACTGGATCAGCGGCACAGCGCCTGAGGGAGCCTTCCGCGCGGAGGTCAAAATCCGCTATAAGGCGCAGCCGGTGTCGGCTTGGGTGGAGGCGCTGCCAGACCAGCGGATGCGCGTGCAGTTTGATGAGCTGCTGCGCGACATCGCAGCAGGGCAGGGGGCGGTTGTGTATCAGGGGGAGCGGTGTTTAGGTGGGGGCATCATTGAAGCTCCGTCTGCTTGATATGCGGCAGCGTGACTATCTGTTGACGTGGCTGCTATTCTTGGCTGCCCTCGTGGTGCGCTTTCGCTACTTGCTTTGGATTGAACACAACGTCGATCATGCTTACTACATCGGGCAGGCACTGCGCACACTGGACGCGGGCTACCTGCCGATCATCGGGCAAGCCACGTCGCTGCAATTTCCTAACAGCGCATTTCTTGGTTACCTGTATGTGCCCCTGTTGGCTTTGACACGGAACCTCTTGAGCGCTTATGTGTTCGTGATTGCTCTAAACAGCTTGGGCGTCGTCTCTATCTTTCGGGCGGCTCGGTTATTGGGGCTATCTGCCTTTGCAGCCGTCGCGGCGGGCGTGTTGTATGCGTTTAATCCGTGGCTGATTGAATACACGCGCAGCACGTGGTCGTATTCGATCATGCCGTTTTTGCTCACGTGTTTGTTTCACAGCGTGCTGCTGATGCTGAAGACAACGGGCAAACGTCAGACGAGAGCCGTATGGGTGGCAGCTGTCTCGACGACGATGATCACGTTGGTCACGCTCACTGGCTACTTGATCTTGCCGACGTTGGCGATCATTGCGCTGGTGTTTCGGGCGCGCTTGCCGTGGCGTAAGATTCTGACTACGCTGCCGGTTTTTGTCGTGCCCACAGCGGTTTTTGCGGGCGCGCTGCTGGCAAATTGGCAAGACACGAGCGCTAGAGCCTCTGCGTTTCTCGGCGCGTCGCAGTCTGCTTATCTGCGCAGTGAACCACTGCTGCACGCGCTGCGATTGGTAAGCGGCGCGGAATATGAGCTTCAGCGAGGGACTAGTGTGGACCAAGACAGCCTTAGGCTGCGCAACGCGATAGGCGCTGTGTTCAATCTGGCCATACTAATTCTCATAATTGTTGGGCTGCTGCGGCAAATAAACAAAGCCGATCAAAAGCTCAACGCTGTATGGTTAGCAACACCTATAACGATATTCCTATACAATTCTGCGCTCATACACCCGTTCTATCTGCTGCTAACTATACCTAGTGCACTAATCCTCGCCGCAGCAGGCGTCCATCACGTAATACAAAAGAACGCCAAAAACACAGCACTCGTCACCATAGCGCTCGTTGCGTGGAGCCTGCTAGGCCTTGTAAACAGTTCACTCTACTACCAAGACACACAACAACATCCGGGAGAACACCAGCTAACCGCACTGCCAATGCACGAAGGCATTCAGCTAGGCAGGGTTCTCAAAGAATTACCAAAAGAGTCACTCATCCAAACAGACGTTGAACCATGGATATTACACAGTTTCGCAGGACACACATTCACTACAACACAGACAGCAGACAACACACAGCGGGTTGCTGTACCATCAAGCGGGCTATTTATCGTTACTATGCAAGAAAGACCTCAAGAAACTCTGCTCAATGAGGAACTTTACTGGAACCGAACACTAGCAGACAGCAGCACTATCAGCATTTTAAAGGTGAGCCAGACGATTCCAGCACACGCAGCACAGGTCCCAAATAGCAGCGAGGCAGATGTCACGCTCGAGGCATATTCGATCTCACATGCAGAGACAGAAACACACTTCACGATGTATTGGCGCATACAGCAAATGCCGAACGATCTCGCGCCGCTCTACTCACCAACTGTGCACGTTTATCACGAGGACAACCGTCTAGCAGTTGTAGATGGCCAACCAATCGCAACGTATTTATGGACGCCCGAAACCCTAATCGCACAGCGCGTTACACTTCAGACGCTCTTACAAACGGAAAGTTACAAGCTACGCGTTGGTCTCTATGATGGGCTACTAGGACAACATGCCTCCATCAGCCAACAAGAAGCGGATGGATTGATCACGATTGAGGTCAAGCCCGGCGAACAAGGCTAAAACGGATAATAACCGAAAATTGCTTGCCAGACGTCACGACCGTTTAACATCATCAAAATGGCTGCCGCTACGATGTATGGGCCGTAGGGAATTGCCGTGAACAACTCATAGCGACTACGCAGCAGCAGACGAACAATCAAGTAGAGGCCTGCGCCAATCGCGCCCAAAAAGACAGCAACGAACATCGCTATGATCACAAACGCCATGCCCAACAACGCACCGACAAACGTGATCAACATCACATCACCGAAGCCGAAGGCAACAGTCGTCACTTTGCGGCCGCGCAGCGCGCCCATCACATGGGTGAAACCAAATCCACCTACGTACAGCGCAAAAAATACCGCAAATCCAGTCAGCGCGCCGCGCAGCGCTTCACCAAGATCAGGTGGAGGGAACAATGCCGCGTCAACAAATGCCAGAACAATAGCAGGGATGATCACAACAAACTGAATCAGGCGATGCTCTAAGTCGATCACAGTAATCAACACAAACAGCGCCATGTACAACAGCGTCAAGACAAAGGGGGTAGTACTGGCCCCGGGCATGGTGTCACGCACGCTGTAAGCAAGCAGGAACAATCCGATAACGCTCAACTCAGTGATAGCATAACGCCAACTGAGCGCAGGTGTCTGCGCAAACTGTGCGGGGCGACGCTGGCCAGTGACAAAGGCCAGCAGCCCCGACCACGCTAACAAAGGACGGGGCACATCGTTGGCATATCGGAACGCCCGCTGAAAAGGGTAATAGGGGAGCGTGTCGGCAAGCGCGTTAACAACGACACCGCAGATGAGGCCAGCGACAACTAACAGGATAATTTCGAAAAGCACAAGTGAGTCCTAAGATTAGGGCAGCGCAGGCGCTGCGGGCAACAAATTTACTGTGATTATAACTAACAATGACAAAGCTACCACAGCAGCCAAAACGACGCTCCAAGCCTCGCCACTTGCTAGACGCAACTGCTCAGAGTAACCGCTAGATAAATCAACTACTTCAACGTCAATCGCTGAGATACGCCATCCTTTAGCGCGAAATTGATCACTTGTGCTATCTGCTACAACGACGACAGAAGTTTGATTATGCTTGCGCACTAGCTCAATCAAGCTGCGACTTGGGATCAGAGCGGAGTTCGACTCGAACACAATTAAAAAATTCGCGCTTAGAGGCAGCGAATCGTGAGGCGCAACGGGTGCTTTGTAGGTACAGAGCACTTGACAGCTTGAAGCAGTAACGCGCAGGGCTGCCATGGCGATTTGTTCCTTGCGCGCGCTCAGCCAATGTTCGTAGACGATCGATTTCAGAGGCAGCATTAAGCAGTCGCTGGAATTGTAAAGCTGACCTCACGATAATCTAGCGGCGGATTCCGCGTCTCGTAGAACAGTTCCACGCGCAGCTTGTAATCTCCTTCAGGGTTCGCCGTGCGCATGTGCATCGTGAACTCCATCTTGGCGTGCATCGTGGCGATAACGCTTGCCTCGTTCACGACAGCGCCCGTGTGGTCAACCATTGCAATAAGGAGGTTGGGGCGCTCTTGGAAAGCAGTCACGCGCACCTCGATCAACACACGACGTCGATCCTCGTAAGGGGTGACTGTGACGTTCTCGATGCGAACTTTATCGCGCGGCTGCGGAACAAGAGATGGATCATCAAAGATGTTGATGTTCATGAACGAGACCTCAGTGAGTTTTGAAATTGTTCTAATGCAGTCAAGGCGGCGGTCGCTTTCTCAGTGGGGACAAGCAGATGGTCGTAGGCATACGCAGAGAGCGCCAGTATGGGAATATTTGCATCTGCGAGCACACGCGAGATAAGCGCTATCAACCCAACCAAAGTGCTCTCGAGCGAGTGATCCAGCGTCAACAGGCGGTAAGTTGTGTCAGACACTTGGGCGTCGAGCAACCGATGAGCGTACTCTTCAAATGATTCACGTTCGATGATGCATGTCAGCTCACGCGAGTCTAAAATGATTGCTATAAACGGCTCTGCTAGCTCAGCAACCACGCCGGCAGCGGCGATCACTGCGGTGGGCGGCAGCCGAACAAGCAGGAACTCATCTGGGTGCAGCACGAACGCTGCATGAGCAAGGAGAGATTCAGTGTCAAGCGGCATAATCATCTCAGGCCGAACTAGGAAGGCACTGGGTTATGGTAACGGATTATGGTTGTGCTTGAAAGAGCCGTAAGTAAACGCTGGCTGATTACAAATTGTCAAAGTTGATCGCATATTAGGAGTGAAACACCAATGGGTGCAGCACAACAAGGCGCAGACGCAGTCAATGGCCGCTGGATGGTCACCGCAAGGACACTTTCCTTTATCACCTACGGGAATTCGGTCTTGCTCATCAAGCGAGCGCCGCACAAGCGCGTCTTTCCCAACCAGTACAACGGCTTGGGTGGGTTTATTGAGGCAAATGAAGACCCCTACACAAGCGCGAAACGCGAAATCTTTGAAGAAAGTGGGTTAGAAGTTCACGACTTACACCTTGCGGCAGTGCATCACATCAACACAAACAGCAGCAGCGGGATTTTGTTGTTTGTGTTCATAGGGCAAGCCCCAACGCAGCATGTGGTTAGCGATGGTCGTGAGGGCACGCTAGAGTGGGTTCCTATTGGGGCATTAGGGCAGTATGATCTTGTGGAAGACTTGCCGTTGATTTTGCCACACTACTTAGAGCGGAGTGCAACACGCTTTGCGCTCGTAACGTATGATGAATATGACCACATTCAACTAGCTTACGCGGAGCCTTAGATGCCACAGCCTGATATGACAGAGATCAACGCTTACCACGAACGCATCTCTCGCCCGTTGATACAAGTGCCCAAGTCTCCGCTAGGCCGCGTGTTCTTTGGGCTGGCAGTCGTGCTGTGGTTTGGGGTGCTGCTCCTGCCGTGTGCGATGTTTACGCTGGCGGTCAACGGCACAATTCGTGTGCCACATCTGAACGCTCCGCAGCCTGAGACGCAGCCGTTTTTTGAAGTGAACCTGCTTATGTCTGTGGAGCAGCGCGGTCTACAGATCGTGCGGAGCATCATCTTGCCAATCAACGGCAGCCGTCAATGTGTAGAAACGCACGTGAGCTACTTGATGTGGCAAACGGACGGAACGAACGACAGCGCCGTTTTCTGCGACTGCTACACGCGGCAGAATGAGTCGGCTGGGTGGGAGCGAAGCGAAAGTACCCTTGAGGCGTGCAGGAGCTAGACGATGTTTGGTGAACCCGTTCTCTTAATGATTTGTGCGGTAGCGCTGTGCGGGTTAGGCCTTGTCGGGTCGATCTTTTTGAATTTCCTTTCGATTTTCTTCGACATTTTAGGTGGCCTACTTGGGCTAGTCTTTGAGGTGCTCGGAAGTGGCCCTATTGGGTGGTGTGGCTGCGCATTGATACTTGGGCTTGGGTGTGGCCTCATTTGGCTGATCAGTTATCTGCTAACGGTCATTCCACAATGTGGCACGGCTGAGGCGGTCAACCTATGTCGTTTGCTGGGATATTGAAATTTACTTTGCGTCACTAAATAATTTGCCTTATAATCATATCGAGGCAAGATCAAAGGAGGAATAGCTAATGGCTGTTATTTCAGGAGTCAGCACTGAAGCAAGCGCTGCATCTTCGTCGAAGACATTGTGGCTGCGTGATAAGCGCTGGGATCTTCTGTTCATCACCTTTAGTGTCGTCGTCGTTCCGCTGCCATATATCATGTACCTGCTTGGTCGTGATATATTCGGGTTGCAAGACGACGTCAGTCGTAACATGGTCAATGCGTTTGTCGCTATCGCAGTAGGCGGGCCACATATGATGTCTACGTTTTTGCGGACGGGACTCGACAACAGCTTCAAGCAGCGCTATCCGATGTTGATTCGTTCATCGGTCATCATCCCGATCATTGTTATTTCGCTGGCATTCTTGAACTTGACGCTGCTGCTGACCGTCTTCTTCTTCTGGGCGTCGCTGCATGTGCTGCATCAGGCCACGTTCATCATGGAACTTTACAACCACAAGGAGCACAAAATCGTCCGCAAGGGGAGCGCGGTCAGCCTTCAGGCACGTCTGATTGACTACGGCGTGATGCTAACTTGCCTGTTCCCGATTGCAGCGCTCAAGATCAGTCAAGGGACGTTTGAAATCGGCACGAACGATCTCGGTCGCGTCATTCCGGCGTTCTTTCAGCAAACGTGGTTTTTCGTTGCGATGTCGTCTGTGTTTGCTGTAGCGCTCACAGCCTACATCGCAAAAACAGTGAAGGAGTATCGTCAGGGCATTTTGAACTGGCCCAAGACGGCTTTCATCACGCTGACGTGCACTGTTTGCTTCTTCGCGCCGGCGCTGCCCAACCTTGATACAGCATTTCAAGGGCTTAACACGTGGCACTCGTTCCAATATCTGGCCATTACCTTCTACATCATTAAGATTCGGCAACAATTTGGAACCTTGAGCACCGATGCGCCGCTGGTGAACCGGTTCAGTGCGCGCTCGAAAGATGCAAGGGGTCTCTATTTGCTGAGTGCGCTGCTGCTGGTTGGGTCGGCGATCATCTTTGTGCTGGTCTACACGCTGGCAGGAGTTGTGCGCCCCAACATCGAGTCACTAGCACGATTTGACACCGCTTACTACACGGCTATCCTGTCATTCTTGTGGATTCACTACTACCACGATCATTTCCTGTTCACGGACTTTGAATCGCTAGACGCGGCCTACGCGCACGAGTAGAGCGCATTGTAAAAGCCACGGGGTCACCGTGGCTTTTTGATTACAGCGTGAAGCGGCTCCAGCTTGGATCACCTTCTACCGTGTAGGCAAGATCGCATCCGTTCAATTGCAGCGTTGTCCACGCGTAACGTCCAGTTTGATAGCCCAGCCCCTCTCCCTCATCTTGATACAGACGCGTAATGCCAACGCCACTGTAAAGACGCAGCTTCGGTACTGGCAAAGGGGGCTGGGTCGTTTGAATCGGAGGCCACAGAGGCAAGGCAGTCCCTGCGCGCACGAACAGCGGAACCGTATCCAGCGGCGCTTCAACGTTGATATAACTACCACCTGTGTAGTACTTCTCGCCATCAAAGCTGTACCAATCTGCACTGTTGGGAAGGTATACCATTCGGCGGATGGCGTGCGGCTCAAGTATCGGCGCGACGAGCAGATGCTCTCCGACGAGATAGGCATCATCTACGTTGTGCACATCTGAATTGTTGGTCTCTAACGCGCTGATCGGCAGCATCATGGGTGTACCTTCATAGTGGCATGCAGCCGCCACCGTGTACAAGTAGGGCAGGAGTTGGTAACGGAGCAAGATGGCGTTTCGGATGATCGATGTGTATGGCTCGCCAAACTGCCACGGCTCTTGTCGTATAGTGTCGATAGCGCTGTGATTGCGATAGAACGGAAAGAGCACACACGCTTGATACCAACGGACGAGCAGTTCAGGGGAAGTATCGGCGCTGAAGCCGCCAAGATCAGGCCCTGTAAAGGATTGCCCTGAAAGCGCCATGTTGATATTCATTGAAATTGAGAGCTTCAAATCATCCCAAGTGGACTTGTTATCTCCCGTCCATGAGGAAGCGTAAGCCTGTGTGCCTGCGTACCCTGAGCGCGTGATGTTGAATGGGCGTTTGTCGGGGTTTGCTTGCAGGAGTGCCTGCTGTGATGCCATCGCCATTTCGTGGCCATACAGGTTGTGCCGCTCAACGTGGTATACAAGCTGCCCATCCACATCATGAACCAGATAGTCAGGCGGAGAGACAGCCTCACCAACGCCGAAGTAAAGCGGCTCGTTCATGTCGTTCCAGAGTCCGTCGACACCAGCTGCCAGCAGTGGTTGCAATTGTTTAGCCCACCAGCTTCGCACCCGCGCATTCGAAAAATCTGGATGATGTGTTGCCCCCGGCCACACAACGCCGACTGCCGGCGTGCCGTCGGGAAGTTTTAGAAATACATCCTCTTGGATGCCGTCTTCGTATCCGCAGTAGCCTGATTCTACTTTGACGCCTGGATCAACAATCGCCACCAGCTTGATGCCGAGCGTGTGCAATTCACTTGCCATGCCTGCTAAGTCTGGGAATGCTGCATGATCCCATGTGAAAACTTTATAATTGTCCATATAGTGAATATCTAGATAAATGACATCGCAAGGGATACCCCGTGAGCGAAATTCATGAGCAACAGCAAGAACTTCTGCTTGAGTTTGATAGCTGTAGCGCGATTGATGATGCCCAAGCGCCCAAAGTGGAGGGAGCGGCATACGGCCGGTCTGCATCGTAAACTGCGCTACAACTTCGCTCAAGGTGCGTCCATAGTAATCGTGCACGCCACGAGCTGGCCCTTCAAACGTAAACGACATTGTTTGCGGGTTCGTGACACCAATATCAACGAATCCACGAAAGGTGTTGTCAACAAATATGCCACGATAGCCTGAATCGGTGAGCGTGATCAAAAAAGGAACGGTGTAGTTGATAGGCTCTAGCCCTCGCTCGTAGCTGCCTGCGTCGGTGTTCCAGAACGTCAAGACACGACCATACAGGTTGAGCGCAAAGGTGCGCTGACCACTGCCATACACCACAGCTGAGGTGAGCGGCACGGTGAACGACCATGGCTGAGCGGGCACTAATTTTGAAAAGCGCTGGTCGTTGGCGCGTCGTTCCGCTTGATTGCGCATGATGAGCGCGCCGAATGTGCGCATGAAAAAATCATCGTCATGAGGCCGCGCCATCGACTGCGACAGATCGTCTGTTTGTGACATTTAGATGCTCAATTCTCAGGTTATGGATACACTTGCTGCGTCCAGAGTATGGGGTCAACTGGAACACCTGCCACCCATACCTCCCAGTGGAGATGTGGGCCTGTCACACGCCCTGTTGACCCCGAAGTTCCGATAACTTGCCCCACAGCTACCGTCTCACCAAGGCGGACGTTGATCGTGTTCAAATGAGCATAAAGAGTAAAGACCCCCCATCCGTGATCGATCAAAACAGAATTCCCCCGTATGTTGAGCAGATCAGCCAGCACGACGCGCCCGGCCGCTGCGGCAAATACAGGGCTGCCGGGCGGGGTCGCAAAGTCTGCTCCATTGTGGTAGCGGTCAGCCACTCCGCCATTGTAAGAGCGGCGCGTGCCAAACGGCGCGTTCATTGGGGCTGCGGCTGGCAAGCTCATCAGCCCTGTGAAAGCGCGTGGTGTGCTGATCTGTGCTGTGAGTGTGCGCAGCGTGCCGAGTTCAAACTCTTCAACAGCAGGGGCGAGCAGCGCCTGCTGATTAGCAGATAGGGCAATATTTGTCGTGACATACCGACCAGATACAATCGTGATTGGCAGTTCAACTGCCGCGTTGGCATTGGCGCTTGTAGCAGTCACTCGTAGGCTGCGTTGGCCGGGGTCCACAAACATGGGAACGCCACGCAGCAGCGTGTGGGTGGTGCGCGCATCGTCAGGAATGGCTGTGACGGTTTCATCTAAGAACAGGACAGAGACGGAAGCAGGTTCTGTCGTCGTGATGACCGCGCTAGCAGCCTGTCCCTCCACAAAGGTCGTGGCGCGCAGTCGAATGTCCGCGATGGGCGCTGGAAATGATGAGCGCGCTGTTGTAGCTGCGCTTTCTGCCCAAGCAGGGATAAGCAGCCGCTGACCTGCATAAATGAGGGAAGGATCACGGATGTTGTTGGCGCTGGCCAATTCACCGACTGTCAGCCCGTAGGCCTGCGCAATTCGGAACAGTGTCTCCCCCCGCGCGACAACGTGAAATGACTCTGACGCTTGAGGTGAAGCAACCAGCGCCGACTGCGGGCTAGAGCGATCTGGCACAAGAAGCCGCTGACCTGTGAAAATGCCACTTGTGGGGGGCAGCCCATTCAAGCGAGCAAGCTCATCAACAGTGACGCCATAAGCGCGCGCGATACGCCACAGCGACTCACCGCGCTGAACGATGTGAATGGTGACGCCGGTTGGTGGATCGCTGGTTTCTTGCGCTGTGAGCGGGAGCGACCACAGCATCAACAAAAGAAACAAGAAACGCACGTTCACTGAGTGACCTCGTCAAACCGCAGATGATCTCCGACCTTGACACGATCAAGAATCGACACATTGGCTTCAAGATAATACTGGGCTTTGGTTTTGGGAGCATAAGCTGGACGCCACACTTTGGCAAGGGCTTTGTCTACAACAACGCCGTTTCGATCAAGCCACACAACGCCGATGTCGAACCACATGAAGAACATGTGGATAGATGTGCCTGCAATGCTTTCGCTGGTGCGAACGAACAACAGCCCTTCATCCTCAGGCAGATGACGAACGAACTGAAGGCCTTTGAAATGACACCAAGCAGATGCGCACCAGCGCACCCGCTTGAGCAGGATCTCATCTGTGGCAGCGTTACGCAGAACCCGATACGCCATTATGGGATCACCAACGTCTGGCCGACGAAAATACGATTGAAGTTGACGATGTTATTCGCCGCGGCGATAGCCTGTATGCTCCGATTAAAGCGCAGTGAGATCGTGAAGAGC
>DAOUBS010000129.1:0-11660 GCA_034432435.1 Anaerolineae bacterium | reverse complement strand
CGGATTGAAGTAAACGAGGTCGTCTATGCCTTCGCCGAGGCCGAGGAACATGACCGGCACGTGGAGTTCGGTCATGACGCTGAAGATCATGCCACCTTTGGAGGTGCCGTCTAATTTGGTGACGATCAAGCCGGTAACTTCGGCGGCCTCAGCGAATTTGACCCCTTGCTTGAGGGCGTTTTGGCCGGTGGTTCCGTCAAGCACTAGCAGCACCTCGTGCGGCGCGTCGGGAATTAGCTTGGCGATGACCCCTTTGATTTTGGCCAGCTCTTGCATCAGGTTGTAGTTATTGTGGAGGCGGCCGGCCGTGTCCACGATGAGCACGTCACAGCCGCGCGCTTGGGCGGCGTTGATGGCGTCGTAGACGACGGCGCCCGGGTCTGTGCCCGGTTTGTTAGCGATCACCGGCACGCCGACGCGGTCGCCCCATTTCTGCAACTGGTCAATGGCCGCTGCGCGGAAGGTATCGCCTGCGGCGAGCATTACTTGGCGGCCTGAGCGCTTGAGGCGATGCGCCAGTTTGCCGATGCTGGTCGTCTTGCCGCTGCCGTTGACGCCCACGATTAAGATCACCGATAGAGGGCGGTCGTTGATGTTGAGCGGGCGCGGCTCCTCCAACAAGGCGAGCAGCGCTTCCTTGAGCGTCTTGTAGAGCTGGTCGGTGCGCGTCAGCCCTTCGTTGCGGACGGCTTCTTGCAAGAACTCTAGCACGGTTTGAGTGGTTTCAATGCCGAGGTCGGCTTGGATCAAGGTCGCTTCGATGTCGCTCCATGTGTCTTCGTCGATGTCCGTGTTGCCGAACAACTGGGCGATGCGCCCGAAAAGCCCTTGACGAGTTTTGCTGAGGCCGCGTTTAAAGATCGACAAGTTGGTTTCTCCTGTGTTGATGCGCTGGGTATTTTACAACAATCGACGGACGATTGAAAAAGGCTGGCGCGTCACAATCGCTATGAAAAACAAGGCGGCTATGGTACAAAGACTGGCAAGAATTTTTGACAGCAAGGAGCAGAAATGGGGCGGCGCGTGGTGGTTACTGGGGTAGGCTTGGTGACCCCAGTCGGAAACAACACAGCAGACACATGGCGAAACATCACAGCAGGGGTGAGCGGCATCCAGCACATCACCTACTTCGACACAGATAACATCCAAGTGAAGATCGCGGGGCAGGTGAAGAACTTCAACCCGGAGGACTACATGTCCCCCGCGGATGTGCGGCGGCATGACCCCTACCAGCATTACATCATCGCCGCGGCCAAAGAGGCCATCCGCGAGAGCGGCTTTCAGGTGGCAGAGGACGCTAGGCACCGCGCGAGCATCGTGATCGGCTCGTCTACCGGCGGCTTGCAGAGCTACATGGAATACATGGACATCGTGCGCGAATCGGGCAATAACTACCGCAAGGTGACGCCGTTTGCCATCCCGATGTTGGTGGTGAACGCAGGCGGCAACGTGATCGCCATTGAGACGGGCGCAGCTGGGCCGTCACCCGTGCCGGTGAGCGCGTGCGCGACGGGGGCGGACTGCATCGGCTATGCGTTTGACCTGATTCGCCATGGGCGAGTTGACAAGGCGCTGGCGGGCTGCGGCGACTTTCCGATCATCAAGCTGGGGATTGCCGCGTTCGACCGGGTGGGCGCGTGCAGCCGCGACAACGACAACCCGGCTGGCGCAGTGCGCCCGTTCGACAAGAACCGCACGGGTATGGTGTTCGGGGAAGGGTGCGGCGTGCTGGCGCTGGAAGAGTTGGAGAGCGCTCGCGCACGTGGCGCGGTGATTTTGGCGGAGCTCGTCGGCTACGGCAGCACGACGGATGCCTATCATCGCACCGCGCCGCACCCGGAAGGCTTGGGCGCCGCGCAGGCGATGACCTATGCTATTCAAGACGCGGGCATTGAACCTGAGGCGATCGACTACATCAACGCTCACGGCACGGCTACCTCGCTCAACGACGTGTGTGAGACGAAGGCGATCAAACTTGCGCTGGGCGAACACGCCTACCGAGTGGCGATCAGCTCGACTAAGAGCATGACCGGCCACGGGATGGGCGCGACAGCGGCAATCGAGGCGGCGTTCTGCGTGTTGGCGATCCGCGATCAGAAAGTGCCGCCGACGATCAACTATGAGACGCCTGATCCAGAGTGCGACCTTGACTACGTGCCGAACGTCGCGCGCGAGATGCCGGTGCGCTATGCGATGAGCAACGCCTTTGGTTTTGGCGGGCACAACGCCTGTCTGGTGTTTAAACGATATGACGAAGCCAATTAGTGAGTTTGAGGCAGTCATTCGGCGGTACTTTTATCGCCCGACGCTGTTGGTCGAGGCGCTGACGCACAGTTCCTACCTCAACGAGACGGAGGCCGAAGGGCGCGACAACGAACGCCTTGAATTTCTCGGCGATGCGATTGTGGACTTTGTGGCGGGCGAGATGCTGTTCAACATGTACCCCGACGCCGACGAGGGCCACCTGACGCAGCTCCGCTCGGCGCTTGTGCGGGCGGACTCGTTGGCGATTATGGCGGAGAAGCTGAACATCGGCGAGTTTGTGCGACTCGGCCACGGGGAAGAGGTGACGGGCGGTCGAACCCGCGTGAACATCCTCGCTGACACGTTTGAAGCGGTGGCTGGCGCGGTATACCTCGACGGCGGCCTTGAGGCGGTGCGCCAGTTCCTTGAGCCGCAGCTTCAGGAACTGCTGGTCTACATTCTGGCGAACGACCTGCACCGCGACGCGCGCAGCGTCCTACAAGAGCGCGCGCAGGGGACGTTCAAAATGACGCCGCTCTATCGGGTGGCGGAAGAGATCGGCAAGGAACACGAGCGCGAATACGTGATTGAGGTCGTTGTGGGTGAGACGGTGCTAGGTGTAGGACGGGCGAGCAACAAGCGCGTTGCGTCCCAGTTGGCGGCGCGCGATGCGCTGGAGCGGCTCAACCGCGACGGTTGGCCAGAGGCGCTGCGCTTGGCCGCCTCTGGCGAAAGTGCCGCCGATGGCACGTTAGACTAGCCCTCTAACCCGACGAAGGCAAGGCGGTGGTCTGAGGCAGCGTTGTTGCGTACGACGTTGTAGCCTAGCGGGGTGAGCGTCTCGCGCCAGATCCACAGATAATCGACGCGCGCGCTGCGGTCGATGCGGATGAGGGTGTCGGAGCGCTCGCGCGGCGCGCCGGCGAACGGGTCAACGAAGCCGGTGCTGCGCAGGAGCTGCAGCAGCGGCGAATCTGGGATGTTGTTGAACGTGCCGCCGAGGACGGTGCGGCCTAGCTGCCCGCCGTAGTCCGTTTCGATGTGCGCGCGGATGATGGCGAGGATGGCGTTCAATTGGGCGCGCTGGCCGGCCTCTTGTTCCTCGATGGTGTCGCCTGCCAGCAGCACACCGAGCGCGGTGTTGTAGATCTTGATGACGCTCTGATCGGGCTGCACTTGGACGCGCTGAAGCCCTGCCTGCTGATCGACGCTGGGGAGCAGGAAGCCGTCATCGTAGACGATGGGCACGCGCGAGAGCACGGCCAGCCCGGTGAGCGATTCGACTGTGCCGAAGTAGCGCACGTCCATCCGCAGGGTGCGCGCCAGCCACAGCCCTTGATCTATCCCGAAGCTGGTCAGCCGACCCGCGTCCACATCTTGCACGAGCAGGATTTGCACGCCGCTCTCTTGGATAGCAGCGGCGATGCCGCGCAGGCTGTGCTCATAAAACTCGCTGAAGCCGTTGTGGATGTTGTACGTGCCAATGCGATATTCGCGCAGGTTAAGCTGCGGGACGACGGCCACAGGCCGCGCGAAATAGCCAGCGACTGCCACCAGCACGATGGTTACCAGCAGGCTGCCAGCCGTTTCAAGGCGTGTGCCGGGAACCCACGCTACTCGCCGCGTGGAGAGGATCATCGGCACGGTGGCGAGGAACACCGCCAGCAGGATGACCCCCAAGCCCATCCCACGGAAGCCGCGCATGAGCGGGACGACGACGCTGTTAAGCGCGTCTAGCGGCGGGGCGAAGCCCTGAACGAAGGCGTAATCAAAGGTGAGCGTGTCGAGGCCGACGAACAGCGCTAGCACTGCGCCGCCGAGGGCCACCCACAGGCCGGAGAACGTGCGTTCGCGGTTGGCGCGGGGGCGCACGAACCACCACCACAGCAGACTGATGAGGATCTGCGCGAGGCACAGCACAACCGCGCCGATCATGATGTCACTGCCCGCGATGCCAACCCGTGGCACGCGCAGCCCGACGATTATTAGCGCGGCGATGATGACCAGCCATAGCCAGCCGCGCGTCCCACTGTCGAAGGGGGCAATCAGCGCGCGCGCCTGCGTGCGCACAGCGGGGACGAGCGGCAGCAGGCTGCACGCCAGCACGACCGGCACGAACAGGGTGTAGTCCGCGGCGGTGCGTGCGGTCAAGGCGTTGGGCAGGGCGAACAACGAAAGCTGCAAGTAGAGCAGCGCCCCAACGCCCACCCCCGCCCACAAGCTGAGCATGCCGCGGTTGGTGTCTAGGTTGGTTCCTTCTTCAACGTGAACTTGGCCGCGCGCGCGGAAGCCGCTGAGGAAAGCCGCTGCTAACAGGCCAATGGAGAGGCCGATCTGGACGTTCAGGTAGCTGGTCTGCATCGAGGGGTCAAAAGTGTTGCCGAAGGCGCGCAGCGTTTGATCGAGCGCGAAGCCGAGGATGAAGAAAGCGGGGAACAAACGCGCTCGTCGCGCGATCAACGTTACGATGTAGCCAATGCCAGCGGCCACCACGATCTGTGCGGCGAGCAGTTGGCTGATGGGCGCGTCGGGCAACACGACCAGCACCCGCGCTGCCGCCCCGGTCAGCAGCATCAGCACTGCCGCCCAGCGAAATCGACTGAACAGCGCCATCAAGATCGGCAGGCCGAACACCACGCCGAGGAACCCCAGCTCCACGCTCAGCGCATCGGCGCTGACGTAGCCTGGCACGTCGGGCGGCACGGTTCCCTCTGGAAAGGTGCTGATAAGGGCAGCGCTGGACGTGCGGCTGTAGAGCAGCCCGATCATCAAGCGCAGGCTCTGAACGAAGAACAGCCCCATCAGTGCCGCTTCAAGGCTGGCGAACAAGACGGGGGAGAACAGCGCGCGTAATCGGCGAATCAAGGCGAAATCCTGATGGTAATGACAGTTAATGTGTCATGCATAAAGTGTACTTGCCTGCTATAATCGCGCAAATCCACCGTACACACAACAGGGAGTGAGGGAGCATGCCGAAAGTAGACATCATTCTGAGCGGTGGCACGGTCGTTACGATGGACGATCAGTATACGGTCATCCCCGATGGCGCGGTGGCGATCACCGCCGAGAAGATCGTGGCAGTGGGGCGTCGCGCTGACATCCTCGCTGCGTATGAGGCAGGCGAAGTAGTGGGGTGTGAGGGACAGTACATCCTGCCCGGCCTCGTGAACGCGCATACCCACGTGCCGATGACGCTGCTGCGCGGGATGGCGGACGACCTGCGCTTGGATGTGTGGCTGCTTGGCTACATCATGCCCTCAGAGCGCGAGTTCGTAAACCAGCAGTTCTGCTACGACGGCACGCTGTTGGCCTGCGCGGAGATGATCCGCGGCGGTGTGACGACCTTCGCCGACATGTACTACTTTGAGAGCGACGTCGCGCGCGCCACAGCAGAAGCCGGGATGCGGGCGCTGCTCGGCCAGTCGATCTTAAAGTTCCCAGTGCCGGACGCTGAAACCTACGAGACCAGCCTCGCCTACACGCGGCAGTTCATCCAAGAGTGGATCGACCACCCGCTGATTAAGCCGACGATTGCGCCGCACGCGCCTTACTCCAACACGGTTGAGACGCTGAAGAAGAGCCGCGACATTGCGATCGAGTTCGCGCGCCCGCTGATGATTCACATCGCAGAGACCCGCCGCGAGGTGGACGACAACCTCGCCGAGACGGGCAAGACGGTCGTCCCGTGGGTGAAGGACACGGGCCTGCTGGAGGTGGACGGCGTAATCATGGCGCACTGTGTGCATGTCGATGAGCACGAGATGCGCATCATGCACAAGTATGATGTGTCTGTTGCGCACTGTCCGTCGGCCAACCTCAAGCTGGCCAGCGGCATCGCCCCGATTGCGCACATGCTCAACATGGGGATCAACGTCGCCATCGGCACGGACGGCCCTGCCAGCAACAACGACCTCGACATGTTCGAAGAGATGCGGCTAGCGGCGCTCATCGCAAAGGTGAATCCGACTGACCCAACAGCGCTGCCCGCCAAGACAGCACTGAAGATGGCGACGCGCAACGGCGCGCGCGCCCTGCGCATGGAGCATCAGATCGGCTCGTTGGAGGTGGGCAAACTGGCCGATATCATCGTGGTAGACAGCCAGCCGCTGCACAACGTCCCGCATTATGATGTGAACCCTGACGCGGTCTACTCGCAGTTGGTCTATGCTGCCAAAGCGAGCGACGTCAGGCACACGATGGTGCATGGACGTTTTTTGATGCGCGATCGAGCGCTGCTGACGGTGGATGAGCAAGCGCTGCGCGCCAAAGCAGCGGACTATGCGCGGCGCGTGGGCGCGTTCCTCGGCGCGCGCGAGAACGACCCGCTGAGCAAGTTGATCGGCGTGAGCAACGGCGTCGAGCGCTCAGAGAGCTTTGAGGTGCAGGTCAAGGCGATCATCGAGAACCCCGACATGGTGGAGGAACTGCTGAGCCACGACGCAGTGGAAGTCATCCGCGCGACGCACTATCGCCAGTACGACACTTACTTTGAGTTCGACGACCCGGCGAAGGGGCGTGTGCGCTACCGTGAGGACGACCGCATCGACTCAAAAGGTGAGGTGGAGAGCGTGCGCATGCGGCTCACTTATACAGGGCCGGAGAAAGAGCGCGTCTTGAACGACGTCGTCCTGCTGTCGCACTCGCGCTTCATTGCCCCGGCGACGAACCCGCTGCGCTTCTACCGCGAATACTTCCAAGCGAATAACGAGCGCACGCTGGAGAAAGAGCGCCGCCGCTGGCGTATCCTTTACAAGGGGGTGCTGTTCTACGTCAACCTTGATCGCATCGTGAAGCCTGCGGTGCCCGGCTTCTACATTGAGCTGAAAGCGCGCACGTGGTCGCTGTCAGATGCGCAGGTCAAGGCGAACTACATCGATGAGATGCTGGACATCCTCAAGATCGACCGGACGCAAGCGCTGCCGAAGGACTACTTAGAACTGGAACTATAGGCGCACCGCGTTACTGATGAGACGCCCTGACTGTGAAGGTCAGGGCGTGCCGTCGGACGAGTCGTTGTAACACTGGTCGCAGATGCGGAAGCGATACTGCAAGGGCAGGGGGCGACCGCACTGCTTGCAGTGGCGGCGCACCTTCAGCTTGTTGACGAGAGCGTCGTCGATGCGGATTGACCATTGGTTGCGCAGCGCGCGCACGGTGACGTGCTCTGGGGCGTAGGGCGCAAACTCTTCACGGCGTGAGAGCCACAGGTAGATGTCGGCTTTGGCGATGGCCTCTTCAGTCGCTTCGAGGTCAGTGCTGTCGTTAATCTCCGTCGGTGGGAAGTCGGGCAGGGGCATCCTGAACGCGGTGATGATCGAGGTGGCGCAGTCCCGCCAGTAAGCGCGCGAGACGCGGTTGGTTGGCGCGTTGACGAGCCGCAGCGCTGTTTCGAGGCCGAGGTACTCTACTTCTTTGTCGCTCAGCATCTTGGCCAGCTCAATGCGTTCTGAGAGGTCAGCGATGCGCACTTTGTCCCGCAGCGACTCGGGGATGGATTGCAGCTCAGCCCACTGGATCAACCGCTCGGAGAGGTGGCCGGGCAGCAGTGCGAGGTCGTCCACTGTAGGGGCGACGCGCGCATGCGTCAGCTCCGGCGGACTGTCGTAGAACAAGCGGCGCAGCAGGCGCAGGTCGCGTTTGCTCAAAGCGCCGACGATGCCCGTGTCTGCGAAGCCGAAGCGCCCCGCTCGCCCGCCGATCTGCTGGACTTCTGCTGTAGTGAGCAGGCGCACGCTGCGCCCGTCGAATTTTTCCATTTCGTAGAAGCACACGTGATCTGCGGGCAGGTTTAGCCCCATGCCGACGGCGTCTGTGGCAACGCAGACGTCTGTCTCGCCGTTGGCGAAGCGGTCAGACTGTTTGCGGCGCACCTCAGGCGGCAGGCTGCCGTAGATGATTGAGACGTCGCGCCCCATGTCTTCGAGGGTCATCTTGAGGTCGAGCACCGCAGCGCGCGAGAAGGCGATCAAGATTGTCTTGGGGGGCAGATCTTCTAGCGACCACGGCACATCGGCCACGCGGATCGGCGAGAGCCGCTGATGTTCCATGATTTCTAGTTCGATGCCAGCGGCATCGGCGAGGTTCAGGATGAGGGTTTGGGCGTAGGTGGGGGCGATCACGTGGATGTCGGGGGCGTTGGCGTCCATCAGGGCGCGGGTCCACGCCCAGCCGCGATCAGCGTCGGCCAGCATCTGCGCCTCGTCGATCACGACGACGTCCCCGCTGTGCTGGCTGTTGAACATCTCGATGGTGGCGGCGGTGATGGTGGCCCCTGGAATGGGGATGTACTCCTCACCGGTGAGCAGGTTGCAGGGCGTGCCGCGCTGGTTCAGACGGTCGAACACCTCGTAGGCCAGCAGGCGCAGCGGCGCCAGATACCAGCCGCTGCCCGCTTCTTCTAGCGCGCGGATGGCGTCGTGTGTCTTGCCGCTGTTGGGCGGGCCGACGTGCAGGGTGATGAGTTGATCGCCGCGGTTGTCGTGCCGCCACGCAGGGAAGGCATCCAGCAGCTTCTGGCGCAGCAGACGTTTTTGTTCGAGGGTGGCGCGCTGTTCTTCGCGCTCGCGCTCGCGTCGATCACGACGGCTGGCGCGGGCGGCGTCGCGTTTTTCTGCTTTGCGTTGGATAACCGCCTCGCGCAGTGCAGCCAGCGTTTTTATCGGCAGGTCGAGGTGAGGTTTGACTTCTCCCCACGTCGGGCGTGGGTTCTCAACGCCTGCGTTGGTCAGGCGGCGGCGTAGGACTTTGACCGACACCTCCATCAAATTGGCGATGTCGTCGAGGTAAACACGCTCATGCTCGTGAATGCGATCCAGCGCCTGTGGGTCGGCTATGATCTGGTCAATCTCACTGGCAGCGAAACGGACTTGACCTTCAGGGTCCGTCAGCGGATTGAGCAGACCTGCCGCAAGGGCGGACTCCATCGCTGGCTTGCGGATTTGAAACAAGCTGAGCACCCCGTTTAAGGTGTAGGTGCGGACGATCACCTGCTCGCGGATGGAGCTGCCACGCACTTTAGCGCCTTTGCGCAGGGTGTCGCCGAGTTGATCGCGCAGGGGCTGCCATGCTTCATCGTTGATTACAATCAGATTTGCAGTGGATTCCATAGGGGAGAGGCCATGTCGACAGTGGTCAGAATGTGGCGGCACGCGCGCATGCGCCTTGTGCCCTTGTCATTGTCACATAATTAGCACATTACGTCTATTGGCTATTCGAATGCTTAATAGTTTCTTCGCAATTGACGTGTAGCGCTGTTGGCTATTCGATGCGAAAGCCATGCCCCCGGACGGTCACAACGTACTGATGTTCTGGGTCGATCTCGCTGAGCCGATCGCGCAAGCGACGCACCAGCGCGTCAATGGCTTGTTCGCTGACGCCGTCCCCGACGACCTCTGGCCAGACGCTGGCGACGACTTCATCACGGGTGCAGACGCGCCCGCGATTCTGATACAGCAGCTCAAGCAGGCGATATTGGGGCAGGCTAAGCGGGGGGCTGATCTCCACACCGTTGATGAACACACGCCGCGAATCGGGGTCGATTTGAAGTCGTTCGTGGTTGTCGTGTGGGAGGACATGGGGGAGATCGTTGGTGACCGGTGCGGTGATGCCCGACCCGACGAAGCGCATGCGCACGGTCAGCGCGAGGAAGATTTCATCCCCATCGCTGAGTGGGCGTGCTCCCTCAAGCTTGACGCCGTTCACCCACGTGCCGTTCTTGCTGTTCAAATCCTCGATCAAGTATTGATCTGGGGCTTCGCGGATGAAGGCTAAATGCCGGCGCGAGATTTGACGCAGGGGGATGCAGATCTCGCACTCTTCCTCACGCCCGAGAATCATGCGTTCACGGTCGAGTATCCAGTAGTGGCCAGAGTGATCCCCATCAATCACGACGACCGCAGGAAATTCCTGTTGAGACATCGACACCACACCCTTTCCCGAATGATTCAACTCCTAAAGTTTTTCAATTTCCAATATTATAACATGCCGTGAATTTGCGCTCAGCTATCAGGCCGCACCAACTCCACTGGCGAGCTTTCGAGAAAGCCGCCGGTGATGCGCGCCAAGCCTTGATCGGGGAAGATGGAACCTGGCGGTGTGGCCCCTGCGGTCAGAATGCGGTAGTACATCGAGACGCTGGTCTGCTGGGTGTAGATGACGGGGTCGATGCTGGCGGCGGGGATGGTGACGCGATGGACGCAGCGCTGCCGCGGCCCCAGCAGGCGCACAAAGGACTCTTGGATGTTGTTGCCCTGTGTTTGGCGGATGCCGGTTGTGCGCATCCCGTTGGCAGGGCGGAAGATCAGACCGAAGCCGCTGCTGTTGGGGTCATCGCCAATGATGATCTGACGCTCGTCGAACACGATCGGCACGGTTCCGATGGTGGTGTTCTCGATCACCATGCGGATGAGCAGGGACCCCTCACCCGGCGGGGGCAGAGGGCTTGGGATCACGCGCAGGGCGAGCGGGTTGGTGGCATTGCGCCCGATGTAGCTCTGATGCCGACCGCGGTTGTCGGCCAAGCGTAAGCGCGTGCAGGGCACACCCTCATCGGCAAATGGCAAAGTACGCGCCAGCAGGGTAGGCAGGATCGTCGGCCCAGAGAACACGAGCAGCATCACGAGCAGGATAATGCCGACGACGTTGTTGGTGTTTTCCTCGCCACGCCGAAAAAACTGCGTCATGGTTTACTCCGAAGCCACTGCTGAACGGTGGCAATGATGGTTTGACTGCTTGTTACGTCCATATTATGCCATAGGATGCCGTAATCGTGCCCGCGGAACCACACTTCCTGCCGGCGGATGAAGTCGTGGGTGTTGAACTGAATGCGCGCGATGGCCTCTTCAAGCGTCATTTGGCCGTCGAGGTAGGCGATGATCTCTTGATAGCCGATGCTGCTCAGCGCGGGTAGCGACGGCGCATAGCCACGCGCGAGCAGGTCTTTGACTTCATCCACTAGCCCACCCTCGATCATTTGGAGCACGCGCTGATCGGCGCGGGCGTAAAGCTGGTGGCGGGGGAGTGTCAATCCCAGCCGCAGGATGCGGTATGGGACGGGCTGCTGCTGTTGGAGGTGGGTCATCGTGCTGCCCGTCATTAAGCAGACTTCTAGCGCGCGCACCACACGGCGGACGTTGTTCGGGTGGGTGCGCGCGGCGTAGTCGGGGTCGATTTGGGCAAGCCGCTGATGCAAGGCCTGAGCGCCCTCGTCGCGGGCGAAGGCCTCAAGCTCTGCACGAAGGGCGTCGTTGGGTGGCACTTCAGGCACGCTCCAGCCGGCTTCGACCGCGGTGATGTACTGCCCCGTGCCGCCCACGAGCAGCGCCACGCGACCCGCCTCATGCTGCTGCTGGATGGCGGCGCGCGCCGCGTGCAGGTACTGCGCCAGCGACAGCGTGTCATCAGGATCGACGAGGTCG
>DAOUBS010000128.1:0-60661 GCA_034432435.1 Anaerolineae bacterium | reverse complement strand
GGGAACGCAGTATCCGCCGAGTGCTTCAGCGCTCGGCGCGCTTGGCCGTTCAAGTTCCCCTCTTCCTGCATCCGTTCCACCCTTGCCGCTGGTTGTTTCTTCTGTAGTAGAATGCAGCGAACAGCCGCAAAACGCAAGGAAGGACAGGGATATGTGGGGAATGCACAGCGCTGAGGAGGCCTCACCCCGACACCGCTTCAATCCATGGATCACCCTTTTATGCCTGCTGTCGCTGGCCGTGTTGAGCGCTGCGCCCGTGCGCGCGCAGGAGGTGCTGCCGTCGTCCGTCCGTTTGGAGGGGCTGGCGATGGTCTGGCAGGATGTCAACCGCTGTTCAGCGGCGGCCTTCACCATTCAACTGTCCTACTGGATCGAGGAGCCGGTCAACTACCGCGAGGTGATCGGGCGGATGAACCCCAACCCGCGCGATTTGTCCGTGCGTGTGGAGGAGATGGTCGAGATCGCGCAGGAGCGCTACGGCTTGATGGGCGTGGTGCGGCGCGGCGGCACGCTCGAGCTGATGAAGGCGCTCGTGGCGGCGGGCTTTCCGGTCTTGGTGGAGAACAGCTACTACGAGGGCGGCAACGCGGCGCGCGACTGGATGAGCCACAACCGCGTGCTGATGGGCTACGACGACGCACTGGGTGAGTTCTACGTCTTCGACTCGCTGCTGGGCAACGGGCCAGACCGCCGCGGGCGCGCCTTCGCCTACGACGACTTCGACCGGCGCTGGTTGGCCTTCAACCGCGATTACCTCGTATTGTTCCCGCCAGAGCGCGCCGCCACGGTGCAGCTCATCCTCGGCGAGATGTGGGACGAGGAGGCCAACGCGCGCTTCGTGATCGAACAAGCGCAGGCCGACCTTGAGACCGTTACCTCGCGGATGGAGCGGGCGTTCGCGCTGCTCAACTTGGCCTACGGCTACTTTCACACCGGCCAGCTCGCGGCAGCGGTGGCGGCAGTCGATGAGGCGCTGGGGATGAACGCGCTGCCGTGGCGCTATTTCTGGTACGAGTTCACCGCGCTGGAGGTCTACGTGGCAGCGGGGCGCTACGACGACGTACAGCGTATCGTCAGCACCACGCTGGCGGGGCTGCCTGGCATCGTCGAAGAACTCTACTACTACGCGGGGGTGGCGGCGGAAGCGCAAGGCGACACGCGCCGCGCCTTGAACAACTACCGCGCCGCCGTGCAGGGCAACCTCTACTACATCGCCGCATCGGACGCGCTGCGGGCGCTGGAGGCGTCGCTGGCGTCTTGAGCATTCTCCCACAGCGCAGCCATCAGGGCGGCCTCGACTTGGTCGGCGGCGGCGGCTTGCGCCACGTCGCGCAGCGGCACGCCAGGGTTGACGCGCTCAGTGTCGAGCCGCAAGGTGGGCAGCGCCGCTTGAAGCTGCGACGGCGAGAAGCGATCCGCGCTGAACACCAGCGCAGGATTGCGCAGATACGCGACGACGGAAAACAGCGGCTGCCCTGCCGCGCGCGCGTGGAAGGCCGGGGTATACTTGCCGCTGAACGTCACCTCGTCGCAGTGGGCGCAAGCCCAACGATAGAAGCGCTGCGCCAGCCGCGCGAGCGCGTCGCCCTGCGGCATCTGCGCCAGATAGTCGAAGAAGTTGTCCTCGCTAGGGCTGGCGGCAGGGCTGATGGGGTCAGCGGCAGCTTGGTGATGTCGAATGCCGTGCACCAGCTTGGCCACCCCCTGCGCGAAGTCGTCCTCAAACGGCGTGAACTGGCGGTTGACCAAGTGCAGCGGCAGCGGCACGCGGTCAAAACGCGCGATGAAGACCGGCAGTCCGCGTTCCAGCGCGTAGAGCGTCTCGCGCTCGACCCATTCGCTCTGTCGCGCGGCGAGGCTCATCTGGACGATCACGCCCGCCGCGCTCTCGATCTGCTGCTCCAACGCGCGCACCCAGCGCTCTTGGTTCTTCAAGGTCTGCACGTCTACGCGCACGTCTAGGTCGTGGTCGCGCAGCGCGTCCACCAGCCGCTGCATGCGCTCAGCGTCCTTGCTGGCGTAGGAGAGGAAGTAGTAAGCGGCTTCCGTCAGTTGGCTCATGGGCCTGTCCTGTCTTCACAATTAGAGCGGATCAATTAGAATGCGTTTTATTATATGAAACGAAGGGCACAAGGCATCATGGCACTTGATTGGTCAGCGCAGAAGGTCATTGTAACCGGCGGCAGCGGCTTCTTGGGGGGGTACTTGGTGGCGCACCTGCGCGAGTTGGGGGCGGGCGAGATCGTCGTGCCGCGCAAAGCGCAGTACGATCTGCGCGAGCCAGAGCGCGTGCAGGCGCTCTACGCCGACCACCCTAACACGACGATGGTCATCCATCTAGCGGCGACGGTGGGCGGCATCGGCGCGAACCGTGAGCACCCGGGGGTGTTCTTCTACGACAACATCATGATGGGCACGCTCTTGATGGAGCACGCCCGCCGCGCCGGGGTGGCTAAGTTCGTCGCATTAGGGACGATCTGCGAGTATCCCAAGTTCACCCCCGTGCCCTTCAAAGAGGAATCGCTGTGGGATGGTTACCCAGAGGAAACGAACGCGCCCTACGGCATCGCCAAGAAAGCCCTGCTCGTGATGGGGCAGGCCTATCGCCAAGAATACGGCTTCAACGCTATTCACATCCTGCCGACCAACCTCTACGGCCCCAACGACAACTTCAACCCGCGCAGCAGCCACGTGATCCCGGCGATCATCCGTAAGATGGTCACTGCTCAGGAGGCCGGTGAGAACGCTGTGACACTGTTCGGTGACGGCACGCCCACCCGCGAGTTCCTCTACGTGAAGGACGCCGCGCGCGGTATCGCGCTGGCCGCTGAGCGCTACGACAGCCCCGAGCCGGTCAACCTCGGCAGCGGTTACGAAATTAGCATCCGCGACCTTGCCGAGTTGATCGCCGACGTAGTGGGCTACACTGGCCGAATCGAGTGGGATACGAGCAAGCCCAACGGCCAGCCGCGCCGCCAAGTGGACACCAGCCGCGCCGAGCGCGAGTTTGGCTTTAAAGCGCAGACGAGCTTCCGCGAGGGGCTGAGCGAGGTCGTGGCGTGGTACCGTGCCAACCGCGCCATCGCTGACCGCGAGTCTGTCTAGGCCTCATTCCCCAACACCGCGGCAATGAAAAAAGGACAGGGCAAGCCCTGTCTCTTACGAGAATTGGAACGCAGCTCATGCGGCCTAGTTCTTGACCTGTTCGTGCGCGCCGTTACGGACAGCCATGCCGCCGTTAATCGCGCCCATTGTGCTCTGAACGAAGCTGACGATCTCCATCGGGATGACCCACTTGGTGCTGTCGCTCGCGCCGAGCTTCTGCATCGTCTCCATGTATTGCAGCGCCATCGTCTTCTCGTCAAGCTGGCTGGCGCGCTCGCTGATGGCCGCCAGCGAGGCCGCGTAACCTTGCGCGCGCAGCAGCTGCGCTTGGCGCTCACCCTCCGCACGGATGATAGCGGCTTGGCGCTCTCCCTCGGCCTTGAGGATTTCAGCTTGCTTCTGGCCTTCGGCGATGCTGATGGCGGCTTCGCGCTCGCCTTGCGCGCGGGTGACTTCGGCGCGGCGCTGACGCTCGGCAGTCATCTGGCGGGTCATCGCTTCCATGACGTCGCGCGGCGGGACGATTTCACGGATCTCGACAGAGGTCACCTTCACACCCCAGCGCTCGGTGCTCTCGTCGAGCTTGACGCGCAGCGTGTCGTTGATGCTTTCGCGCTTGCTGAGCACGTCGTCCAGCTCGATGTCACCGATAACAGCGCGCAGCGTGGTCGTAGCCATCAAGACCGAAGCCTTCTCTACGTTTTCGACCTTCAACACCGACAGCGCCGGGTCGACGATGCGATAGTAAACCAAGAAATCGATATCGATGCTGGCGTTGTCTTTGGTGATCGCTGTCTGTGATGGGATGTCGAGGAATTTCTCGCGCATGTCGACTTCCAGCGCGCGCTCGATGAACGGCAGGACGATCACCACACCCGGGCCGCGCGTGCCGCTGTAACGACCCAGCGACAGGATCACTAACCGCTTGTAGTCCGAAACGATGCGAAATGTGCTGAACGCGACCCACAGCAGGAAAATGACACCTACAACAATCAACAGCGGTTCCATAATGGTATCTCCTTAGCTTGTTTGAACGAACAATTTAGTGCTGAAAGCCGTTCACGCGCACTTCTTCCTCGCGTTTGGCTTTTTCGACGAACAGTTCAAGGCCAGCCTTGCGCAGGACGACAACTTCCGTGTTCACGTCGAGCGGCTCAGGGCTGCGCGCTGTCCACGATTCACCGTTGACGTAGACTGTGCCGACCGGATCGATGGCACGGGTAACGCGCCCGCGCATCCCAACCAAGAGATGATCTTCATCGGCATTGGCGGCTTTAGCGTGCAGGCGCAGCGCAGGCATCAGAACGAAGCGGTGGTAGCCCCACGCCACGAGCACTGTGGCCATCACGATCAGCGGCGAAACCTGCGGCCCCTCGCGTAAGAGCATCACACCGCCCATCACTTGCAGCAGCAGGCCCAGATCCGCGAACCGCGCAAAGCGGATCGACACGAACGGCAGCGCCAAAAAGCCCGACACGCCAACTACAATCAAGATGACGGCCAGCCAGTTGGTGGGCATGTTGACTAGCATCATCAAGGAGGCGAGCGTTAAGACGGCGCTGAAAATTTCCCCGATGATTGTGCCCGGGCTGTAAACAATCGTGACGACCGACCACAGCGCAACAATCAACCCCAAATAGACAATATTCGGATCAATTGCAGCGAGCCATTCAGTTGACGGCATCCTCTTACCTTTCCATCTCATTAACGACACTTTTACATTTACATTATAGGTCATTTGGGGGAATTTTAGTTCCCTAAAATCTGGGGGGGCGAGCAAGCGTTTCATAATAACTTTATGTGTGTCTTAGTATAAGAGCTGTAATGCCCACGCGGAACCTCAGCCTTCAGCTCCTTTCTCTCATGTGGGACGGATGTGTCGTAGGGGCACGGCGTGCCACGCCCTGTGAGGGGGTGCGTTTGCCCTGCTCATACGCCCCACAGACCGCTATACTAGCCGGTGACAGCGAGCCATTATGCCATGAAATACCCACCCATCAGCCCTGACGACACGCAGCCGACCCGCCTACTCACCCCATCAGACGCCCCCAAGCGCCGCTTGTGGCTGGCGTTGATGCTGGCGGGCTGCGGCTCGCTGCTGCTGACGGTGGCGCTGTGGGGCTTCACTCAGCGCAGCCAACCGCCCACGTCGACCCCGTTCGCGGTGGTCATCATGCAGGGCGGCCAGCGCAGCGACGTTCAGACCACCGCGCGCACCGTGGCTGAACTGCTGCAAGCGCAGGGGATCACTCTCCAGCCGCAAGATGCTCTTTCAATGCCGTTGGAGGCTACGCTCAGCGCGGGCGATATGCTGACGATTGCGCGCGCCCGTGAAGTGAGCCTGCGGGTGGACGGCGTGGTCAGCACGCTGCGCACGCCCTACAGCCTGCCGTTCGACATCCTGCGTCAAGCCGGGCTGACCGTCGGCGAGCATGACCGTGTCTGGCTGGACGATCTAGAGGTTAGCCCCGCTGAGCTGGTGATGTGGCCGCTGCCCGTCACACGCATCATACTCGAACGCGCCGTGACGATCACGCTGGTGGACGAGGACGAGACGCGTGCGCTCATCACCACCGCCGACACCGTCGGCGAGGCGCTGTTCGAGGCGGGCGTGCTGCTCTACTTGGCCGATGAGGTGCTGCCGGATGTGGCCGCGGCCGTCGAGGACGGCATGACCGTTCAGGTCGTGCGGGCGCAGCCGCTGCGCGTGGAGGTGGACGGCGGCGTCGTAGAGACGCGCACGCGCAGCGCGACGGTGGGCGAGGCGCTGGCTGAGGCGGGCGTCGCGCTCATGGGGCTGGATCGCGTGGAGCCAGACGAAGGCGCGCCAGTCGAACCCGGCATGACGATTCGCATCATCCGCGTGACGGAAGACTTGCTCACCCGCGACGAAGATATCCCGTTTGAGACGCAGTTCGTCGCCGATCCAGAGCTGCCGCTCGACCAACGGGCGATCCGCCAGACGGGGCAGCTTGGCGTGCGCCGCTTCAGCGAGCGCGTGCGCTACGAGAACGGGGTGGAAGTCAGCCGTGAGGACGCCGGCGAAGAAGTCGTCCAAGCGCCGCGCCCGCAGATCGTGGCCTATGGCACGCGCATCGTGTTCTACACGGTTGACACGCCCGACGGTCCGCTGGAGTATTGGCGCAAGCTGCGCGTCTATGCCACGAGCTATCACCCAGCCGAGTTGGGCGGCGACAGCGTGACTGCCATCGGCGAGACGCTACGGCGCGGCATCGTCGGCGCAGACCCGCGCATCATCCCCTACCGCACCCAACTTTACGTGCCGGGCTATGGGCGCGGGATGATGGCCGACACGGGCGGGCCGCGCTCCAGCCCGTTTTGGATCGACCTGGGCTACAGCGATGAGGATTTTGTGGGGTGGGCGCGCTATGTAGACGTGTACCTGCTGCCGCCCGTCCCTGCGAACATCCCCTACTTGCTGCCTGAGTGGCGGCCCCTGCGCGGCACAGTTGACCGCGGCGGTTGAAAGGAACCCACATGAACCCCAAACAACTCATGGAGCACTACGGGCTTGACCCCAAGAAGAGCCTCGGCCAGAACTTCATGCACGACCCGAACACCCTTGCCAAGATCGTCGCCACGGCCGAGGTGCAGCCTGATGAGACCGTGCTTGAGATCGGCCCCGGCACAGGCGAGCTAACCGCCGCGCTGGCGCAGGTCGCCCGCAGCGTGATCGCTGTCGAGCTAGACGATCGGCTCATCCCGCTGTTGGAGGCGCGCTTTCGCACCACGCCCAACGTCTACTTTCAGTTTGACGACATCCTGCGCGTGAACGTGCCGGCGCTGGTGGGCGGGAAGCCCTACTGCGTCGTCGCTAACGTCCCATACTACATCACCAGCAACATCATCCGCCACGTGCTAGAGCCGCAGCACCGCCCACGCCGCGTCGTGATGACGATGCAGTACGAGGTGGCGCAGCGCATCACCGCCAAACCCGGCGACCTGTCGCTGCTGGCAGTTAGCGTTCAGTACTACGGCAAGCCCACCCTCATCAGCAAGCTCAACCGCGCGGTGTTCTGGCCACGCCCAGACGTGGACAGCGCCATCCTCCAGATCGACCCGCACCGCACGCCCGTTGTCGCTGTGCCGTCCGATGAGGCGTTCTTTGCCGTGGTGCGGGCAGGCTTCAGCCAGAAGCGCAAACAGCTTCGCAACAGCCTCGCCACCGGCTTAGCGCTCAAACCCGAACAGGCCGACGCGGTGCTGCTGGCCGCTCACCTTGACCCGCAGCGCCGCGCGGAGACGCTTACGCTGGCCGAGTGGGGCGCGCTCACGCGGGCAGCCGCCAGCGCGGGCGTGGTGGCACAAGGCTGAGACGAAAACTGCCCCTTGTTAGTCAGGGGCAGGGCAGGGTGGGCGCGCGGTGCTCGACTACTCTTTGACTTCGTCCTCGGCCTCATTGACCTCTTCGCGCATGTCATCGACCTTTTCTTGAGCGCCCCCGCGGACTTCTTCGATCTTGTCGGCAATGGCCTCACGAATGTCTTCGGCCTTCTCGCGGGCTTCCTCGACTGCCTCGTGGATCTTCTCACGAATGTCTTCGACCTTCTCACGGGCTTCCTCGACTGCCTCGCGGATCTCCTCACGGATGTCGGCGATCTTCTCGCTCACCTCTTCACGCGCCTCCGCGATGGACTCACTGAGGGACGCGCGGGCTTTTCCGACCTTGTTGCTCACGGCCTCACGAACTTCAGCGGTCTTCTCGCGCAGTTCACCGGTGCGGCCTTTCTTGCCGCCTTTCTCCGGCAAAGCGACCAACTCAGGGTGAGTATAGGCTATCTCAAGGTCTTGATCGAGATACTCGCTGCTGAAGACCGCCTTCAAGCTGAGCGCGAGCCGCTTCTGGGCGATGTCCACGCGCAGGACGCGCAGCGTCAGCACATCGCCTTTTTTGACGACTTCTTTGGGGTCTTCGATGCGCTCAAGGCTCAGCTCGCTGATGTGGATCAAGCCTTCAACGTGCTCCGCGCCTTCGATGCAGGCAAACGCGCCGAACTTAGTGATCTTCGTCACCGTGCCGCGGACCAGCGTCCCCGATGGGTAACGCACGGCGATCTCGTCCCACGGGTCAGCCATGAGCATCTTGCGGCTAAGCCCGATGCGGTTCTTCTCGACGTCGATGTTGATCACGAGGACGCGCACCTGCTCACCCACGCTCACCGCTTGGCGCGCGTGCGTGATGTGCTGGTGCGTCAGCTCTGTGATGTGGATCAGGCCTTCTGCGCCGCCGATATCCACAAACGCGCCAAACGGCTCAACGCTGGTGACGACGCCGTCGCGTTCCTCGCCTACTTGCAGTTCAGCAATCAAGCTCTGTTTGCGCGCTTGACGGGCATCGCGCTCGGCTGCCCGCTCCGACAGGATCAGGCGATTATGCTGGCGATCAACTTCCATCACCTTCACGTCGATCGGCTGGTTGATGAGTTGGGTGTAGCGAGCCTCGGGCGTGTCACCAGAGAGGCCGCGCAGGCGGGTTTCGCTGATCTGGCTCTGTGGGACGAAGCCACGAATGCGCCCGAAACGCACGATCAAACCGCCTTTGTTGTAGCCGCCCACACGGCCACTGTAGATTTCCTTGCTCTCGGCGTATTTTGCCGCCGCCTCCCAGTCGGCTTCTTCCAGCGCGGCTACATACGATACAAGGGTGCGACCTTCCTTGTTGCGCGGGTTCATTACCACGACGCGCATGCGCTTGCCGACAGCGAAGTCCTCTGCCAGACGTTTGGGATCCATCCGTTCAATTTCGGAGCTGGTGATGAAGCCTTCACGCCCGTCACCCAGATCAAGCTTGACCTGTGTCGGGCTGGTTTCAGTCACAACCCCCTCGACCAACGCGCCGCGTTTGAAGGGCGGCGTATCAGGCGCTGGGGCAGACTCAACTGTGTCTGGGGCAGGGGCTTCGGCTGCCGGCGGTGCTTCCTCACTTGGGGTAGGAACCTCTGGTGAAGTCGACAACTCGGCAGAGGTCAGATTGTCTTCGCTCTTGCCCAGTTCCTCTTGTTCCATAGATGGATTTCCTTATCGGTTGATGACGTTTGGCGCAAGCGATTATACAGGAAAACCCTAGCGCAAGCATAGGCTTACGTCGCACGCTCATATTTCATTTTCCTATCAAGCCTAGTAACAGCAAGCAGCGGTGGCGTAACGGGGGTTGTGCACGTGGAGGGCGACACAACAGGTTGCCCTCCACTACTGAGGTGGGTGTTCTGCTTTTTTCACGAGGATCGTAAAGCGCCCGTCGCCTAGATCTTCTGATTCGGGGCTGATGGATTCAGAACCGTACTGAGTGGCAAAGACGATATAGCGGCTCGTTTCGGGCAGTTCAAAGCCCAGCAGCGCGGACGTGGGCTAGAATGTGCGCGGCGCGCGCCTGCCATGTGTGATGCCGCATGGCCTGCTGCTGAGCAGCGGCGGCCAACTGGGCTCGCAGGGCCGGGTCATCGCGCAGTTGGCACAGCGCGTCGCGCAGCGCGGCCACGTCCGCTGGCGGGGTGAGCAGCGCATTTTCCCCGTGGCGCAGCACGTCGGCGTAGCTGGGTAGGTCGCTGGCAACGATGGCAAGACCGGCTGCCATGTACTCGAACAGCTTCAACGGCGAGGCGTAGCGGGCGTAGTGCGGCTGGGCAGGGAAGGGGATGACGGCCACGTCGAACGCGCGCAAGCAGGCCGGAACCTGCGCCGGCGGCACGCTGTCGAGGTATAAGAAGCGCTCCGCAGGCAGGCCGTGCGCTGACCACTGCTGGCGGTAGGCGTCGGCGGCTTCATCTGGCCCACCAATGATCGCCAGCGACGCGCCTGCTACCTGCGCCAGCGCGTCCACCAGCGCCCCCACGCCCTTCTCCATGTTGAGTGTGCTCAGCCGCCCCATGTAGCCCACGATGTAAGCGTCCTGCGGCCAGCCAAGCGCGGCGCGGGCCTCTTGGCGGCTGGGCAGCACGGCAAAGCGCGCTGTGCGCACCGCGTCGTGCGCCACGATGACCGCCTGTGGGTCAACCCCGCGCGCGATGAGGTCATCTGCCAGCGGGTGCGTCACAGCGATCACGCTGCCTACGCGGCGGCAGACCGTCCGCTGAAGCCATGCCCCGACACGCCCCGTCTTGAATTGATGCGCCTCATAGGCCACTCGCTGACGCGGCTTGAGCCACGTCAGCACTAGCGCCACCCACTCATCGCGTGTGTAGTAGCAGTCCGCGCGCGCGAACGGCAGCCGCAAGCACATCATCAGCAGATAGCTCAGCGTGACGAGGTAGAACGCCAGTCGCTCCAGCGTGCCGCGCGTGTAAGGCATGAGGTCGAGCACGGGCAAGCGCGCCACGTCGAACGCGTGCGCCACGCCATAGAAGGCGAACGGGTCAGCGGCCGCGGCGCGCATGGCAGGCGTGTTGGCGCGTCCGCTCACCCACAGCGCCACCTTCCATCCGGCTTGCGCGAAGGCCTCACAGTTTTGCGCGATTTGCAGCCCATGCGCCTTCTCCGTCGGAAAGCGCATGAGCGAGAGGTACAGCAAGGACGGCATCAAGCGCTGACGAGCTTAGCGCTCAGCTCCATCGGCACGTTGGCCAGCGCGACCGAGACGATGCAGCCGGTCTTGGTGGCCTCGGCGTGCTGTTGGAAGTCGGCCTCGCTCAGGCCGGGCACGTCAGCCTCTACCGCTAGCTCAATCTTGGTGATGGCCATGCCCTTCTCGGTGCGCTCAAGGTGGACTTTGGCGGTGGTGTTGACGTAGTTTGGGGTGTGGCCGGCGCGCTCCAACGCGGCGTTGAGCGCCATGCTGTAGCAGCCCGCGTGCGCCGCGCCAAGCAGTTCCTCAGGGTTCGTGCCTGCGCCGTCCTCAAAGCGCGTGCTGAACGAATACGGCCCCTCAAACGCGCCGCTTTGCAGCGCCAGATGCCCGCTGCCCTCTTTCAACGTGCCTTGCCATTTTGCGGTTGCCTGACGAACGGCCATGATGTTCCCTCCCTTAAAAAAGGTGTGTGCGTTGACGTCAAGTATAGGGACATCGGCACGATCTGCGTAGGCCTGCGCCCAAAGGCTAAGGCTCTCTTCAGGGGAGGCCTCTCGCCGAGCCTAGCCCTCGCCCATGACCCCAGCGAGCAGCGCGTGCGGGCGATTGGCGACGAGATCTGTTTGCTGTGACACCATGCGGTTGACCGCGGCATGCGGAAAGATGGCGGCTGTGACGCTTGAAGCGTTAGGATCAGCTTTGTGGACAATCGGGCTGCTGATGTTGCCGTCAAATGGGCGGGTGCGCCACGGCGTCCACAGCGTGAAGTCCTCGCTGATGGCTAGCACTGCCGCGCCGCCGTGCGCCCCGTGCTGGCTGCCTACGCACACGTTCAGGCGGTTTTCGGCGGCGCGTTCGAGCAATCCCGTCTGAAGCTCCCATGCTTCGAGGATGTGTGTGGGGCAAGCGACGACGTGCGCGCCCTGCAAGGCGGCCAAGCGGAACGCTTCAGGGTAGATCGTGTCGCCGCCACCGACCAGCGCGATGCGCCCTAACGGTGTGTCGCAGGCTTGCACCGCGTCGGCTAAGACGGTAGCCCATGCGTGGCGCGCGCAGGGGTGCAAGCTGCGCTGCTTCAACAGCACGCCTGCCTCGCTCAGCAGCAGGCTGGTGTGCGCGAACGCTTCGCCCACAGCTTCAACCACGCTGAGGGCAAGGTAGGTAGCGGGCTTCAATGCGTCTGTTAGCTCAGCCAGCAGCGTTGCGCCCATCTGCGCCTGCTCAGCCAGCGGCGCATCTAGCGCGATCCCCCAAAGCTCGGGCAGCACGATGAGGCTGGCCTCTGTTCGTGCGAGATGTGCGATGAGCTTGTCCTTGTCTGTGCCCTGCCAAGCCTCGGCGGTGCACTGCGCAGGGGCAGGCGCGGGCGTGGGCGTTTCGGGACGGGCGATGGGCGCGTAGATGCGCGGGCGGCGGCTCGCCATGATGTCCGTGCCGTCGGGGCGCAGCTTGTCGTCAGCGGCGGCGGGCGTGATGTCGGCGTAGATCACCGCCTCGCCGGTGAGGGGCGCTTTGGCGAGCACTGTGCCATCCGGCGCGACGATCTGTGATTCGCCCGCGCCTTGCAGCTGCTCTGGCGCAATTTTCACGCGCTCGGCAATGAGCGGCGCGAGCTCACGCGGGACGAGCCAGCCAACTTTGTTGGCCGCCACGACAAAGACCTTGTTCTCAGCCGCGCGCACCGGCACATGCAGCGCTCCCTCGTCCAACGCGAACGAGTTCAGGCTGTTCAGCAGCACCTGCGCGCCGCGCACTGCCAAGCTGCGCGGCGTCTCGCAGATGACCCCGTCCATGCACGAGTACATCCCTACCCGCGCAAAGGGCAAGTCAACAATCGGCGCGCACGCGGTGGCCCTGCTCAAGAAATTGTTCTCGTTGCCCATCAGCACCTGCTTATCGGCGATGGCAATCGGGCGGCCGGTCGGGTCAAATAGGATGTTCGTGCCGGTGACGGTGTCGGGCGCACGGCGCACCGTGCAGTTGATCATCACGTAAAACCCATGCTGGCGCGCCTTCGCAGCAATCGCCTGCAAGAACTCACCGTCGAACGTGACGGCCACCTCGTAGCTGTGGGCGCGGTCACGATACCAAGACAAATGATTGCAAAATTCTGGCAGCACCAGCAGCGCAGGGCTGACTTGCGCCGCCTCATCGATCATGCGGCAGCAAGTAGCCAGATTTTGCGCCAAATCCGTGCCAATCTCAAACTGCGCCGCGGCCACGCGCACGCTTAACGCTGCGGTCACCCCTCTATTCCCCCAACTCGATGCTGATCCATTTCAACTCGGTAAAGTGTTCGGTGCTGTACTTGCCGCCGCTGCGCCCCATGCCCGACAGCCCAAACCCGCCGACGGGGGCGAGCGCGTCGCTCTGGAAGGAGTGCAAGCCTAAATGCACGCCGCCGCAGCGGATGCGCCGCGCCGCCTGTAAGCCGCGCTTCATGTCGTTGGTGAGGACGCCCGCGCTCAGCCCGTAATCGCTCTCGTTGGCGGCGGCGATCGCCTCTTCAAGGTCGTCGACGATGACGGCACAGGCGACCGGGCCAAACGTCTCTTCGCGCCAGATGGCGTTCTCGCGTGGTGGTTCCACTAGCAAGGTTGGCTGATAGGTCAGGCCGCGGTGGACTGCGCCGCCAGTCAGGCACTGCGCGCCCGCGTCGAGCGCAGCTTGCACATGGCGTTGCACTTTGTCTAAAGCCCCTTGATGGATGAGCGGCCCGTAAGCCGTGCGCTCGTCGCGCAGGTCGCCTAGATACAAGCCCTCAGCGGCCTGCTTTAGCGCGCTGAGATAGTCATCCGCAACCGCGCGCTCGACGATCAGGCGAGAGCTGGACATGCAAATTTGCCCGCCGTGATAGAACGCCCCCAGCAGCGTAGCGTTGACTGCTGCTTCAACGTCTATATCGCGCAAGACCAGCAGCGGATTTTTGCCGCCCAGCTCAAGTTGAAGGCGCGCCATGTGCTGCATAGCGAGCTGCCCGATCTTCTGCCCAGTGGCGGTGCTGCCCGTGAACGCAATGCCGCGTACCGCCGGATGAGTCACCAGCGCGCTGCCCACTTCGCTGCCGTAGCCAGTCAACATGTTGAGCGCGCCGTCTGGCAGCCCAGCCGCGTGCAAGATGCGCGCGAACGCCAGCGCAATCAGCGGCGTCTCTTCGCTTGGCTTGCTGATGACGGCGTTGCCGGCCGCCAGCGGGAAGACGACCATCTTAGCGAGCAGCGCCAGCGGCGCGTTAAACGGCGAGATGGCAACGACCACCCCAAGCGGTTCACGCAAGACCATCGAAAGACGATGCGGGCGGTCGTTGGGGAAGGTGTCGCCGTAGAGGCGGCGCGCCTCGCCCGCTGCGGTGCGCAGCAAACTCGCCCCGTAGCGACATTCAAAGCGCGCTTTGGTAATCGTTGAGCCGCTCTCGTCGATGAGCAGGTCAATCAACGTGTCGCTTTCAGCTTCCAGCAGGTCGGCGGCGCGCAGCAGCACGCGCTCGCGCTCAGCTGGCGGCAGGGCTGACCAAACGGCAAAGCCGCGCTCGGCAGCGCTGACGGCGCGCGCCACGTCAGCGCTGCCAGCGCGCGCTGCGTCGCCCAACTTGCGTCCATCCTCAGGGGCATAGCTAGCGAACGTCTCACCCGACAGGGCAGGGGTTTCCCGTCCGCCAATCCAAAGCTGCCCCTTGAGCAGCGTTTGCGGCGCGGGGGTGGTCACAGTCGATCCTCCAACATCGAGGCTTTGAGCAGGAAGCGGCGCATCTCGGCGCGGTCGCAGGCGATGGCGCGCAGGTGGTCGTTGCGAGCTTGGCGGTAAGTCATCTCACTGGCGCTCATGTCGCGGTAGTTTTTGTCAGTATAGCTTTGGATGTCCTGCAGGGCGAACGTGCGCCTTGCGTGTGCCCATGCGTCCAGCGCGGCAGTGTCGCCGACGTGGAGGGCGGTCAGCAGCGGCTCAACCAGCGTGTAAGCGTCGTGGATACCGCTGTTCATGCCCATGCCGCCCATCGGGTTGTTGATGTGCGCCGCGTCGCCCAGCAGCAGCACACGCCCCCGCCGAAAGCTCTCTGCGATGCGCTGGTGCACTTTGTAGATCGAAACGCCGTAGATCGTGTAATCAAGGTCAGCGCCGATGAAGCCGCGCATGCGCTGGCGGATGGCCGCTTCGTCTTGGGCGATGTGGTCGGCTTCGTCGTCGCGCAGCCGAAAGACCACGCGCGTGATATCCGGCAGATGCAGCACAATCACCCACTCATGCGGGTCAAAGATGTAGCACACCGACGCGAAATCCGGGAACAGCGCGTCAAGGTTGACATCGCTCGCCACCAGCAAAAAGCGGTCTTCGTAGGTCATGCCTTCAAAGGTCATCCCAAGCTCGCGGCGGACGGTGCTCTTGGACCCGTCCGCGCCGCACAAGAACACGCCTCTGACGCGGCAGGCGCTGCCATCGCGGCGCGCAAAGGTCGCTTCGACGCCGTCCTCATCTTCACGATACGAGACGAACGTATGCCCCATATGAACGCGAACGCAGGGGTGCGCCTCCAGCTGCTGTTTCAGCAGGCAAGTGAGCGTGCTTTGTGGGCACTGTAAGCGGAAGGGATAGGGCGTGTCGTTGGCGATGACTTTGTAGTCCAACTCGGCAACGAGCTGGCGATTTGCGCGCTCCCAAAACTGCAAGCGGTCGACAACGTGCCCGTGCTTGAGCAGCGCATCGAGCACGCCCCATTCGGCCAGCATCTCCAACGTGCGCGGGTGAAAGGTGCTGGCGCGCGCTTCGGTGCTCAGCTCAGGCAGCGCCTCGAACACTTCCACGCGCACGCCGCGCCGTGCCAGCGCCAGCGCCAACGACAGCCCCACAGGCCCAGCCCCAACGATCACAACGGGTAATGTGCTGATGTGTGTCATACCTGCTCCTTGTTAGTGGTCGCGCAGCAGCCGACCGCAGCCGTAGACCTTGTCGGTGATGCCGTTGTCGCGCAGGGCCATCCACCATGTGGCAGCGTTGATGGCGATCACAGGCTTGCCCAACCAGCGTTCGGCCTCGTCAGCAAGGCGCACCATGCTCAAATTAGTGCCGACTTGCACGAGTGCGTCCACGCTGTCATCGTTGATCTCGAGCAGCGCTTGGCGCAGTTCGTCTTCTTGGACGTGGGCGATGGCCACCGCAGTAGGGCAGCGCAGCCCTTTCACCTTCCCCACCTCAAAGCCCAACTCGCTGAAGAAACGGCGCACGTTCTCATCGCCGATGGGTTGATAGGGCGTGATGACCGCGATCTTTTTCACGTTGAAGAGCCTAAGCGCGCGCTCACAAGCCTCCGCGCCGGTGGCAACCCCCATGCCCGACCAGTCTTTGATCTGCTTGACGAACTGGCGGTTGCCCTCCACCCCGCCCCAAAACGTTTCCGCGCTCATGCCCATCACCATGTAGTCCACTTCAGCGGTGAGGACGCGCTGGATGGCGTAGTGAATCTCATCGCGGATTTGCACGAGCAGCTCTTGGAAGGCGCTGTCGCTGCTCAGGTTTTGGTTGCGGATCCAGATGCGTGAGAAGTGCGCCGTGACACCCTCGACGCGCATACGGTAAAAGTCCGGTTCAACAATCGTGTTGGTGCTGGGCGCAATCACGCCGAACTTTTTGCGCCATCCTAAGGCATCTACCATGTCATGCTCTTTCTAAAATCTGTTGTGTGAAACTGGTCAATAAAAGCTGTTGAGATGTTTGTTTAGGCAAAATCACGCCCTAGATTAGATATTCTTTAAAAAACTCCTTGACAGCTCAGCAATTTCTAAGATATAAAATGTTACAACAATACGATGTTACATCATACTGAGGTTTACGTCAACTTGGCCACAGGGTGATCATAGTCCGTTTAGATCGTTTGTTAGGGAGATTTTTACTTATGTCAACGTTTTTACATCCATCGTTTGCTGTGCTGCACATCGGGTTAGTGGTGTGGGGGGCGCTGCTTTGGCAGCGTCAACGTTCGCTTGGCACGCTGATCGTGATCATCACAGCGGCTGGGCTGGCGTATGACAACCTAATCCTCACGTTGGGCATGAGCATTGGCGTCGGCAGCACGCTCGAGGTGTTGAACATGCCGCGCTACCTGCTGCACGCGGTGATGACTCCGCTCTTGGTGTTGACGGCCTTTGAGCTGGCGCGGCGGGCGCGCGTGCCGATGGCGCAGTCGGCGCTTAGCCGCAACCTCATGATTGGTCTGGCAGTGGTTTTGGTGGGCGTAGGGTTGACGCAGAGCTTTGTTGGCATGCACCTGAAGCCAGCCTGCCACGACGGCATCCTACGCTATGCTGAGCGCGTGACGGAAAACCAGCGTTGTGAGGGCGTCGTCTATGAAGAAGGTGCGTTTGAAGCGCGTGGCCTGCCCCCGCTTGCGTCCATCGCCACGGTGATCGCTGTTGCCTTTTGGGGCTTGATGATTGGGCGCAAGGCGGGCCTCTGGTGGCTGCTGGCGGGCGCAGTCGTCATGTTCATCACCGCCGCTATTCCGGCCTCGCGCGTTGGGCTGTGGGTGGGCAACGGTGGCGAGTTGGTCTTGCTTGCCAGCCTGCTGTTCGTCACGGCGCGTCTGCAGGCGCGTGAAGGGCTTGGCACGTTCGGCAGCGGCAGCGTACAACCTGCTGCTTCGTAAAGATAGCTTAGAAAGTGTTTTAATAGAGAGGAACCTTATGAGCGAGACGTATTCAGTGGTGATGGCGCTGCAAGATTTTATGCCCGTCGTGCTTTCCTCGATGGGGATGCTCTTCTTGGCGCGCTTGGTGGCCAAACAAAACGCCAACTTTGGCAAAGCAGCACACATTGCATGGGTGCTGACCACGCTCGGCGGCGCGAGCAAGGCCACATGGAAGCTCATCATGGCGCTGACGAACGGTGAAACCAACGTCGCGTTCTTTAACGACAGCCTGTTTTACCTGATGGGCGCAGGGTTTACAGTGATGGCGTTCATGCTGTGGTATGTGCAGCGTGAAGCCGTTGGGCGCAGTGTGCCGCAGGTGGGGCATCCGGCTGTGCTGCCGATTGTGATTGTGGCGGGTGTGTCGTTTGCCTCGCTCGGCATGGCGTTCGCACGGCCAGACGCACGCACGTGGTATCTGCTGATGCTGATGCTGACGACGGTCGGCAATTTTGCGACAGCCGGGCTGGCCATTCGCCAAAGCCTGCGCCAGCAAGACCGCGTAGCGGCGGCGCTGTTCGCTTTCAACGTGGTGGCCATCCTCATGCTAACGGGCATGGCGCGCATCGAACCACGCACGATTCCGTTGGAGTGGGCCTCTCAGATCAGCAACACGATTTCCAATGGCGCGTTTGCCTATGCTGCCTATCGAGTTTTGACGCGCGTGGCTGAGACAACACGCGACGTGAAGACGGCGGCAGCGTTCACCCAATAATGCAGGCGCGCTCTAGAGCGTTTCAAGAACCGCCAGCGGCATGAACCTCATCCGTAGGGGCAGCATGGGCGGTTCTGTTGGGATTTAAGCACACCCCATGTGCGCAGCTATCTTGATGATTCCCCCGATTTTCATTTACACTTACGTGTTGCACAGCGCAATCGCGCCGACGTGCACAGGTTGTCAACAAGCACCTTCAAGGTGAGCGCAGAACGTGGAGTTGGCTTTCATGAACACGCTAGACCGCAATTCACCTGTGCCACTTTACTATCAATTGAAAACGATCTTGCTAGAGCGCATCCACAACAACGAGTGGACAGAGGGCGAGATGTTCCCCGGCGAGCAGGAACTGCAAGAAGATTATGAGCTGAGCCGCACCACTGTGCGCCAAACGCTCAGCGAGCTGGTGAACGAGGGATACTTGGTCAGGCATCGTGGGCGCGGGACGTTTGTCGCCAAGCCCAAAGTGACCTACAACCCTACGGCCTCGCTGGAGATGACGGAGTACATGCGCAAGCAAGGCATTCAGCTTGGGTGGCGGCTGTTGAAGTCGGAGTGGACAACCGCAGATGCTGCTGTCGCCTCGATGCTGCATCTGACTGAGGGCGCGCCCGTTTGGGCTGTGCGCCGCCTGCGGCTGGTGGGCGAGGAGACCATTGGCTATCACTGCGCGTATGTGCCCAAGCGGTACGCCCCCCATTTGAACATGAACGCGCTGGAAGAAGGCGACTCGCTGGACTATCTGAAGGGGCTGCCGCAGATGGCAAACCCGCGCATCGAGCGCACCCTTGAAGCACGCCTCTCAGGTGAGCTAGAGACGGAACTATTGGGCATGGCGAGCGGTGCGCCGATGCTCTACATGGAGCGGGTGGTCTACAGCGCCGAAGGCGAACCGTTGGAGTTCTTGCAGGCAGCCTTTCACGGCGACCGCTTCCGATACCGCATTTCGCTGTGAAATGTGTCATTGTACAAACATTTTTGGCGTGTTACAATGTCATGACATTATAATGTTGTGGTTTTAGTCGCTGTTATTAAAAACACTTTTTAGGCGAACATATTCGGAATATCTTCATGTTAAGCTCGATGACGCGGCTAATCCGTGAAGTGCCCGCCACGCGGATCGTCGTCAGATCAGGGCATCGTAGACAGAAAGAGAGTGATCATGGCAGTAGGCACGGTAAAATCCTTATTGGAACTCATTGGCGAACGGCCAGACGTAGACAACTCAGAGTTGTTCGTGCAGCTCTGGGGCATTTTAGGCGAGCTGCGCGCTAAACTGGACGCACGCTTCGCGCTAACCCCCGACGCCAGCACCGCCGACTTTCAGCCCTACCAATCACGCAGTGGCGACGCCAAAGGGCTGCTGAGCGCGTTCACCGGCGATGAGATCGATTGGTTGGTGCACAGCTACATCGGCAACCCCAAACAGTCGTTTTGCAACATGCACCTGACGGTTTGGCTGGGCGCACAGACCAACGTCCCCCACTTTGGCATGGCGTTAGGGACGATGCCTGACATTTTCGTGTACGTCGATTATGTGCCACGCGTGAACATCATCGAAGATTTGGCCTATTTGGACACCTACTACGAACCCGCCAACGCGCGCTACCTGAGCTTCCACCAAGACCCTGAGTTCTCGCCGTTCATCAGCAAGAGCCTCTACATGCGCCAGTCTCAATCGGCAGCCAGCCTGTGCTTCTTGTGCAAGCCGAGCGACGCAAACATCGCCAAAATCCGCGAGGTTTCTCACGAGATGCTTGACCGTTGGTTAGGCTGGATGGCGAACCCGCCCACTGTGCCGCCGGCCGAACAAGCCGCACTGGCCGCCCGTGACCTGCACGTGCGCCGCGCCATCGCCGAGCGCGACCCAGCCAACCCTATCGGGGAGATCTTGTTCGGCGCGGAGCTGGCCCCGCGTTTGGTGCGCGCTTTATGGGGAGGGGACCGCGTCAATCCACGCCCAGTGGGAGACCTCTAACATGCTCGTTCGGGCTGTCTTTCGGGCTGTCACGCTGTCGGATGCCGCTGCGCCTTATAACCATCTGCTGTGCAAAGTGTGCTATCCGGCGGCGTTTCACGACACCGAAAGCGAGCGCAGCACCGGCCTCCTGCCCATTGTTGAACGTGATACGCCTTATCCTGTGGTCATCTTCTTCAACGGCGTCAACGTTGAAAAGAGCGGCTACCAGTGGTGGGCGGAGGAACTAGCGGCGGCGGGCTATGTGGTCGTGCTGTTTGACCACGTCGCCGAGTTGTTCGGCACGCCCACGCTGACCGCAGGCATCGACCTCGCGGCAGTCCAGGCCGGGCAGTACGGCACGCGCCCAACCTCGACCACGCTTGCCGCGCTGCTGGAGGCGCTCCACGTTTGGAACGCGCAAGCCCCGTTCAACGGTCAGCTTGACACGCAGACGATCATCTTGGGTGGGCATTCGGGCGGCGGCACGCTGGCGCTGCACAACGCCAACCCGCGCTGGTTCGCTGGCGTGCGTGGCGCGTTCACCTACGCCGCCCACACGATGGCCAGCACCCTGCTCGGCTATCCAGCGGGGACGATTCTGCCCGTCGCGCCTGAAAGCGCTTACTTGCTCATCGGCGGCACAGCTGACGGGGTGATCGCCGCTAGCAGCGGGCGATACGGCACAACCAACGTACAAGATCCTATCCTGCGCACGTTCTACGAGGCGATCACTGGCGGGCGCGGCGACTGCTACTGCGTCATGCTGCGCGACGCGGGGCATTTTGCCTGTGTGCATCCTCAAGACCCCACGACAGGGCGGCAATTCCTTGAGGGGCAGCCAACCAACCATGTAGACCATCGCGCTGTGTTGGGGGCGTTGGTAAGCGCATTTTTGCACCAAATTTGTTCAGGGGGAGAGCCTATGATGTTCCCGCAGCAGGCAGATGTGGCCGCGTTTTACTGCAAATGAACGTTCTTTGAGGAGTAGATCATGCTAAAAAACTTTTGGTATGCGTTGTGCCTGAGCACAGAAGTCAAAGATAAACCGATTCGCGTGACCGCGCTAGGCAATGAGCTGGTGATCTATCGTAACAGCAAGCGAGAACCCGTTGTAATGAGCGATTTGTGCGTGCATCGCGGTGGGGCGCTTTCGGATGGTTGGACGAAGGGGGATTGTGTCGTGTGCCCCTATCATGGGTGGGAGTACGATCAAAACGGCGCGTGTGTGCGCATCCCCTCCAACTTAGAGGGCGTGCCCATCCCGCGCAAGGCGCGCGTCGACAGCTACCCCACTGCGGAGAAGTACGGCTTCATCTTCGCCTTTTTAGGAGATTTGCCCGAAGCGGAACGCCCCCCTTTGCCCAACTTCCCTGAATTTGACGACCCCAAGTACAAGCGGCTGTGGGGCGATTACTGGTGGGATGTGCACTACACCCGCGCCGTCGAAAACGGCATGGATATCGCCCACGCGCCGTTTGTCCACGCGGGCAGCTTCGGCAACCCCGACGAGCCAGAGGTGGAACATTACGAGGTACAAGAAATGCCTTTTGGGGCGGATGCGACTGTGCATCTGAACCCGCCGCCCGCGCGTGGTATCTGGGGACGGCTGCGCGGCAAGAAGGGGGAACGCCCACCTGTGAAAACGACCGGCGGCTTCCGTATGCCCAACATCACGCGCTTGCAAGTGCGCCTGCCCTTCGGCGATTTTGTGCTGTATACCTGCCATTTGCCTGTTGACGACAACAAGACTCGCAGCATTTGGCTGCAGCTACGCAGCTTCTTCAAGCATAACTACTTCGACCGCGACAGCTTCCGCCGTGTGATCAAGATCTTCAACGAAGATCGCAGAACCGTGCTGGAGCAGCGCCCCGAGCTGCTGCCCTATGACCTCGCCGCTGAGCTGCACGTGCGCAGCGACGCCATCCAGATTGCCTATCGCAAGATGCGCAACAAGTACCTCGATATGGGCTGGGGGATCGACACGCACCGCATCCAGAGCGAATACGCCAACGTCAAGGCGGTGGTCATTCCGTCGCCGGCGCGGCGCGAAATCCCTGAGCTGGCCAAAGCGTGGGTGATGAAAGAAGTGCCCGTGCGCCAGACCAAGCCCAACGCCAGCGCTGGAGATGAGTCATGACCGCCGCCGCCGACCTCTCTATGACAACGCTGGCGCGCATCCAAGACCGCTTCGCTATGCAAGAGGTGTGCGGGCCAAGCGGCGGCCCCTACATCCCGCTCAAAAGCCCGATGGGCGAAGTGGGCGCGCTGCGCCTCTTCAAAGGCGACGCCGTGGCGAAGATGGTCTACATCGGTATGACCGTGCCGCAGTTTGGGCTAGATAGCCACATGATCTTCGCGTTTACGCCCGCCGACAGCCCTGTACCCCACTTCACGCTCGACAGCGTCATGAACGCGCCCGACTTTGCCTTCCACCTCGACCTCATCCCACGGTTGGATCTGGGGGCGAACTTGGAATACATCTGGCGGGCGTTCACGCCGCTTGATGCGATCTATGAGCAAGCGAGCCAGATCGAGGGGCTGCGCCCGGCGCGCCTCACCCCCACGCAGTACGCCATCATGTCACCGTGGATGCTGGCCTACCGTGCCGACGCGAGCGCGTTTGAGGCCATTCAAGCCCCGGTCAGCGCGTATCTGGAGCATTGGTTCGGGTTAGTCGAGGACGGGTTGGCCGACTTTGGCGCGGCTGATCTTGCTACGCGCGACCAAGCCAACCGCGATGCCATCTTCAACCCCAAAGTGGATAAGGTGTGGGCGCAAGTCGAGCGGCTGCTGGGCGCGGAGATGGGCGAACGCATGCGTCTGATTTTGCGCAATCAAACAGTAGAAGCGTAACCAAGAGGATGCCATCATGACACAACCCGTACTAGAGAAAAAACCGAGCGATTGGCAAGCGCGCATCGAAGGCGAGTGGCACGGCCGTCCTTCGATTTTTGACGCGCAGGGCAACCATAGCGGCTTCACCAAGGTCTACCGCTCGAGCGTGTTTGAGGACGGCAAGACGACTTATTACATGAACACGCTGTTTGAAGCGATGGGCGAGCTGCGCGCACGGCTGGAATACGCTAATTTTGCTTTTGGCGTGAGCGACAGCGACCAAGATCGCATCTACCTTGGCCCGGACTTTTATGGCTCAGGGCGGCCTTTCGGCGCGCTGGTGGACGCGCACTACTATTCGCCGGGCTGGATGCTCGACCTCAAGACGATGGTTCATATCCTGCCGGATAATCAAACGCAGGTGTACTCATCGCTGCTGTATCAAGGCCCGACGATCTTGTGTGTGTTCAACGGCTTGTACAAAGTGGCCCTTGACTACCACACCAACCCTGAGACGCAGGCGCGCATCAACGCCTTCGTGCAAACCGAGGTCGAAAACGGCCCTAAGCCGCACACGCTGCCTGCCAAGCAGGCGGGCAAGTGGACGGGCACGCTGGAAGTCTATGACAACTCTCAGCAGCGCGTCGGCACGAACGCTGTCACGATCACTCACGTACCCACGAGCCTGTTAAGCGCTGATCAAACTGTGACGCTCGAAGGGGTGATCAACCGCCAGTACACGTTCGCGCGGCGGCGGCACACGAACTTGCACACCTACGAGGGCGACCTCTTCGGCAACGGCATCGGTTACGGGCGGGCACTTTACACAACACAGCACTTCGTGGGCGAAGCGGTGCGCTTGCAAGGGCGTGAGTTCCTCATCGACGATCAGCACACGATGAGCGTCGTCTGGCAGTTTTACCACTCCCAAACGCTTGCCTACGTCGCGTTTGGCCTGCTGCATTGGCAAGCAGAATAGCGAGGCGGCGATGCAAACGGTTGTGATCACCGGCAGCACGCGCGGTATTGGGCTGGGCATGGCGCGCGAGTTCCTCAAGCGTGGGCATCGCGTCGTGGTGAACGGGCGCAGCGACGCCAGCACCCAAAAAGCGATTGCGGCGCTGGCCGCAGACAAAGACCGCGTGTTGGGCGTGGCGGCAGACGTGGGCGATTACGCGCAAGTCGAAGCGCTCTGGCAGCAGGCCGTCCAGCAGTTTGGGCGCGTGGACATCTGGATCAACAACGCCGGCCTGTCCAACCCGATGCACCCATTTTGGGAGCAGCCCCCTGAGCGCATCGAAAGCGTGGCGCGCACGAACATCTTAGGCGTGATGTACGGCTCGAAGGTGGCTGTGGCGGGCATGTTGGCGCAGGGCGGCGGCACGGTCTACAACATGGAAGGCTTCGGCAGCACAGGGCAGTTTCGCGCGGGGCTGCTGCTCTACGGCACCACCAAGTACGGCGTCCACTACTTGACGAAAAATCTGGCCAAAGAGGTTGCGAAGACCAGCGTAAAAGTCTGCCGCTTAAGCCCGGGCATCGTCATTACTGACTTGCTGATGGAGGGCTACGTGGGCAAAGGTAGCGACCTCACGCGGGCGCAGCGCATTTTCAACATTCTTGGTGACACGGTCGAAACGGTGACCCCGTATCTCGTCGAGCAAATTTTGAAGAATGACAAGAACGGCGCGTACATCAATTGGTTGACCACGCCCAAAGTGTTGATGCGCTTTACGACAGCGGGCTTTAACAAGCGCAACCTGTTTGCGCCTGCGCAGTAGGCGAGCGCGCTTGAAACTGGACAACAAGGGGCATCACATGACTGAAACAATTACCGCGAGCTTGCTGGTTGACCGTTTGACTGAGGCGGAATTGCAGCGCGCCCGCGCCGTGGAGAGCGTGCTGCCTGCCCTGCGCGCAGCGGCACAAATCGCTGACAGCAGCGGCCGCTTCTACACCGACCACATCCAAACGCTGAGCGCGGCAGGCTTGCTTGGCTTAGTCGTCCCAGAGGCGTATGGCGGCATGGGCGGCGGCCTGCGCGACTTGGCAGGGGCGTGCTTTGCGATGGGGACGGCCTGCCCTTCAACGGCCCTCGCCTACTTCTTCCATTGCAGCACGGCCTCGCGTGGGCTGCTGGGCTTGGAAGCGATCGAAGCGGGCTTGTTCACCGACGACGAGGCGAGGATCGTGCGCGCCTTCGCTGAAAAGCTGCTGTGCAAAATGGGGCGCGAGGGCAAATGGCTCGCCAACTTCGCCAGCGAGAGCACCAAAACTAGCAAGAGCGCCATCACCATCAACACCACGGCCACCAAGACAGACGGCGGCTGGCTGTTGAACGGCGTGAAGTCGTTCGGCTGCGCAACGGGTGTCGCGGATGAATATCTCGTAACAGCGGTCTTGGACGGCGTGCCCAACGCCGACGGGCTGGCGCTGTTCTTCGTGCCACGCGACGCGCCGGGTGTAAGCGTGCGCACGGCGTGGGACGCCATCGGCATGCGCGCCACCGCCAACAACGGTATCATCCTCCATGACGTGTTCGTTCCAGATGACGAGGCGCTCACGCTGGAGGGTGCGTTCGTGCGTATGATGCAGATGAGCCGCGGGTCTTTCGTCGGCAACCAGATGGCGGCCACCGCGATCTACGTCGGTGCGGCGCAGGCGGTCTACAACCACGCGCTGAACTACCTGACGGGCGTCAAGTTCGGCGACACGGGGCAGGCTATCGCTGAAAGCCCGCTGCACCAGCAGCTCATCGGCGAGATGACGACCGAGCTTGAAAACGCCTACTTGTGGATCCGCCGCCAGCTGGAGTTAGAGTCCTGCGAGCCGCCGCTGCTGCCCAAAGAGCGCGTCGTGCAGCAGTGGCGCATGGCAAAAGGCTCGGCGTGCGAACACGCCTTTCAGGTCGCAGTGATCGCGCTGAAGGCGTGCGGCACGTCCAACACGAACAACGATGGGGTCATCGCGCGCGGGCTGCGCGACTTGTCGATGGGCTTGGTGCAGGCCTTCCCCGCCGAGCGCGGCCGGTTGATGGTGGCCGAATCAGTCGTTAAAGCGCAGATGCAGGCCGATTTCAGCGTGCTCGGGACGAACTCATGAGCGTGTTCCCGCTAGGCAGTGTGGGGCATCACCTGCTGCGCATGCGCGGCGTGTGGCACGACCACGTCGAGATTTTCGGCTTAGATGGCACGCCCCTCGCAGAGGACACATGGGCGGGCGCGGCGGGGGCTGCGCCTTTTGACAACCTCGTCTACATCGACTTTGACGGTGTGACCTATCGCCAAACGAACGTGACATTTCGTGGGCGACCGCTGCACGTGCGCTCGTTTCAAGGAACGCTGCGCGAGGGCGTGCTGTACTTCGACCAGCTGGGGCCGGATGACCCCGGTCACATCGGCATCAGCGGCGGGCAAGACATGCTGATCTACGTGGCGCAGCGCGTGACGGACGCGATGTCGCGCTACAGCGAGCCCGATTTTATCCACTTGATTGGGCAGAACCAGCGCACGCGCACGACCGTTCTGTATCGGCACGGGGAAGCGGTGCGCACGCTCTTGGCAACGGGCTATAAGCTGACGACGGACACCTCACGGCGCGTTGCTTTTGACCCGCGCGGCCAAGCGGGGGACGTTCACGAGCACCACAGCACGACGACAGTTTTTAAAAGAACGGATGCATAGAGCAAGGGGGGGTTTTAGGCAATGAGCGCGCTGCCAGAGTTAATCGATCTGATCGACGGTGAGCCCAGCACGCCTGCTGTGGGCTTAGGCGTTTGGCTGGAAGACCCCAACACGGGCGCGCCCACGCAAGAGCAGCGCGCCACCAGCGATGACCAACTAGCGCGCGCGCTGGCGAGCGCGGCACACGCCCACGAAACAGGCATCTGGGCGCGCATGCCGCTTGAGGAGCGCGCTCAGTACCTGACTGCCATGGCGATGGAGCTGGACAAACGCAAGGCGCGCGTCGCCGAGCTGGAGGCCGCGACGACGGGCGCGGTGATCAGCATCACCAGCATGCTGACGGTGATCGTGACAGGCGCGTGGCACTTGGCCGTTGAACAGATGCGACTAGGGGCCGAAGTCAAGCGCATGGAGGGCATGAACGGCAACGATGTAGAGATCCACCGCCTGCCGTGGGGGGTAGCGCTGTGCCTTGTGCCGTGGAATGCGCCCGCCCCCATGGCGGCCCACAAGGTGGCCAACGCGCTGGCAGCGGGCTGCCCCACGATTTTGAAACCGACCGAATGGGCCCCACACGGCACCGACGTGTTCGCTGAAGCTGCGCAGGCGGTGGGCTTCCCGAAGGGCGTGTTCCAAATCGTGCATGGCAATCCGCGCGTGGGCGGCCTCTTGGTCAAGGACAGGCGCGTCAAAGCGGTGTCGTTCACCGGCGGCTTAGAGGGCGGGCGCGCGATTGCCCAAGCCTGCGCCTATGACTTTAAACCGGCTCAGCTTGAGCTTGGCGGCAACAATCCGGTGGTCGTGCTGGAGGACGCCGACATCGACCATGCAGCGCGCGGCGTGGTGAACTTAATGGTGTCGCTCAACGGGCAGTGGTGTCGGGCGTTGGGGCGGTTGATCGTGCATGAGCGCATTGCCGACGCGCTGCTTGAGGCGGTGCTGGCCGTGCTGGCGCAGGTCAAGGTGGGGCATTCGCTGCAACCAGAGAGCCAGATGGGGCCGCTGGTGCATTCGCGCCATCTGGCCAAAATCAAGGGGCAGCTGGAAGCGCTGCTGGCCAAAGGCGGCCAAGCGCACCGCAGCACGCCGCTGCCCGATTTAGGCGGTCACTTCTTCGCGCCCACGCTGGTGACGGGCGTGCCGCCTGAGGACGCACAGGACGAGATTTTCGGGCCGGTGGGCACGGTGCACACTTTCCGCACCGACGAGGAAGCGCTGGCGCTGGCGAATGGCACACCCTACGGCTTAGAGGCGTATGTGTTTGCGCAGGATACCGAGCACGCGCTGGCGTTGGGGCGCAGCATTCACGCCGGTGGTGTCAAGGTCAACGGCTCGAGCATGATGAGCCTGAACTTGTTTGCGCCGCGCCCGGCGTGGGGGTGGAGCGGCTTCAGCGAGGAAGGCACACGCGAGACGTTTGAGTTCTTCCGCGGCACGCGCGTCATCGGCGTGGAAGAGAACGTGTGAACCACCTGCATACGTCAGTCACTTTGGATACGAAGGCGGCGAATACTTTGTAGTGGTGTATTTCTACTACAAAGGGAACCCCAGCGTATCCTATGACATTGAACTAGTGCGCACGCGGCGTTGAGACGTCTCCCACGGACAGCGACCGACGCTGACCATATCTGACCATATCAAAGATGCGCACGACAAAAACAAAACAGGTGACACATGTGTCACCTATTCGCAGACTGGGGATCCTGGACTCGAACCAGGAATCTTCTGCTCCAAAGGCAGCTGCCTTGCCATTTGGCCAATCCCCAAGCTGACCGTAGTCTATCATAATCCAGCAGTTGCTTCAAGATCCAGCAGTTGCTTCAAAAGGCGGGTTCGGCCTGCGCAACCCGCACCTTGACTTTGCAGGCCGCCTACCTATACTAGTGAGGCTACACAACAAACGGTTCACTCTGCCGTAGACAGCTGGGGGAGCGCAAGCTCTTAATGGAATCCCCGCCGAGGTTGAGCACACACATCCCCTGTGGCAATTCAGCAGGCGGCCTCGGCGTGTTCCGAAGCCGCTTTTTCATTCCCGCAGCCGCCGCGCAAGTGACCTAATCGGAAAGGAGTGCCGCACGTGCCAGTTTCAAAGGAACGCAAGTCGGAACAACTCGAAGCCCTCGTGGAGCTGATCAAAGGCAGTGACGGCTTCGCTGTTGTTCGCACGCAGGGCATGACGGTCGCGAAAGTGGAGGCCATCCGCAAGCGGATTCGTGAAGTAGGCGGGCAGTATGCCGTTGCCAAGAACACCCTCCTCATCAAAGCATTGGAACGAGCCGGTTGGACGGTTCCCGCAGATCAGTTGAAAGGCCCCACAGCCATCGTCTTCGGCAAGACGAACTTCCCAGGCGTGGCCAAAGCGCTGCTCAACTATGTGAAGGAAGAATCCCCCGACCCTGCCCTGTTCCAGCTGGTGGGGGGCGTGATGGCTGGCAAGGACGTGCTCGATCCACAGCGGCTCGAAGCCGTCTCTGACCTGCCCACCCTGGATGAAATCCGCGCTCAGTTGGCTGGCCTGATCGTCGCGCCCGCGCAGGGGATCGTCACCGTCTTGGACGCCGCCAACGCCCAAATCGTCAATGTCCTCCAAGCTTACTTGGACGACCGCAAAGCCAGTTAAACCAATCGTCAACCATCGGGGACTATACCCACTCACCAGTTCAATTTAAGGAGAAACTCTCATGGCCGATCTCAACAAACTCGTGGAAGAACTCAGCAGCCTGACCCTGCTGGAAGCCGCCGAACTCAAAACGCTGCTCGAAAATAAGTGGGGTGTCAAGGCAGCCAGCGGCGGCGGCATGATGATGATGGCGGCGGGCGCTGCCCCAGCGGCTGCCGCTGCGGCGGAACCCGTCGAGGAACAGACCGAGTTCGACGTGATCCTCAAGGAAGCTGGGGCCAAGAAGATCGAAGTGATCAAGGTCGTGCGCGCGCTGACCGGCCTCGGCCTGAAGGAAGCGAAGGACGCCGTCGAAAGCGCGCCCTACAAGGTGATGGAAGGCGTCAGCAAGGACAAAGCCGCCGAAGCCGAGAAGCAGCTCAAGGAAGTGGGCGCGACAGTCGAAGTCAAGTAACTTTCCGAGTGTGTCGCAGCGGGGCGTGCCCGATAGGCCGCCCCGTTTTTGTTGGCGTTTGTCAGAATTGGCCAGCCGCCGCCGCGGCTTGTGCTATGATAGGCGCGACGCTGTCTGGAGAGATGCTTCATGCGTACTGTGTTGGCGTTCGTCACCCTCATCACGTTGATCTGGCCTGCGCTGGCCCAAACGGAGCGCGACTTCCCGTTAGAAGTGCCCATCACGCTCGGGACGATGGTCGGCGACACGATCACCGAGGAGGCGCTCTACGATTGGTGGGTGGTCTACCTCAACGAGGGCGACACGATCCTGATCGAGATGCAAGGCTACGACGGCCTCGCGCCGCTCATCGGTGTGTTGGATGACAGCCGCCAAGCCATCGCCCGCAGTGACGACGAAGGTGACGCCGCGGTTGACGGCGTGGCTAAGCTAGAGTTCCGCGCGGAAGCCGCTGGCGAGTATCGCATCGTGGCCTCGCGCGCAGGCGCATCTGCCGGCACGACCACCGGCACGTATACCCTGCTGGCGACGCTCATCAGCAGCATCCCAGCCCGCGAGAACTTGGCCCCAGAGACCCAGTTCCGCTGCAACACGATGCTCATCAACAACGCGCTGTCGCTGCATTTCGCTGAGGATGTCGTCATCCCAGCGAATTTGCCGCCCGGCGCACCTGTTGAGACCTACTTCATCACCGTGGCCGGCTTTGACACGTTTGAGCCAGCGGTGCGCGTCGTGTCGGAGACGATTGGCGCACAGTTGGACTGCACGCGCGACGCCTCCCAGATGCCTGGTGTGACTTTCACCATGCCCAATCAACCCAGCTTAACCGTCAGTGACGTCGCCTACGCCGCTCAAGTGGCCGTCATTAGCACTTCGCCAGACGTGTTGTTAGGCGATCTGGTGTTCACTGTCGGCGGGTTGGAGGGGACGAGCGGGCGCTTTGTGGTGCTGCTGCAAGGGCGCAGCATCGCCAACCGTCGCTCCCCGGACGTGCTCAACGTGCGCTTGGGGCCGCGCGCGCGCCACTCCACCCTCACGGTCTACATGATCTCCGACAAGGACAGCCGCCTTGACCCCCATCTTACACTGGTGGACGTGAACGGGGTGGCGCTGATGGAGTGCGACGACGCTGGGGCGCGCGAGTGCGCCGATGTGCCGTCGGCGCGCGGCCTGCGTGTCACCGCGCCCGACGGCAGCACCATCATCGAGGGGGGGCGCTACGACGCAGGCCTCATCTTTCAGCCCAACAGCACTGAGCCGTTCTCGCTGTACCTCGGCTCGCGCAACTATGACACTACCGGCGACTATGCGGTGCTGATCATCGCGGAATTCGAGTGAGCAGCGCTCAAGGGTAGACGTTGATCCCCAGCGCCTGCGCCGCCACCACGATGAGCGGGGCGATCAGCAGGGCAGGCAGAAAGTTGGCGACGCGCGGACGTTTGACCTCCAGCAGCGCCAGCGCCAGCCCTATCAGCAGGATGCCGCCGGTCGCAGTCAGCTCGACTACAGCCGGGGCGGTGCGCACAAGTTCCACGTCACCGGCGCTGCCCAGCGTGGCGATGAGCAGCGCCCCCACGAGCGCCAGCCCGCCCTGCACGATCAGGATCGTAAACACTGTCGCCAGCACGCCCACGCCGAACGACGCCGCAAAAGCCATCGCCGCGAAGCCGTCGAGCACGCTCTTGATCGCCAGTGCTTGAAAGCCGACCGCCAGCCCCATCCCATCCTGCACCGAGCCGATGATGGTCAGCGGCCCGACGCAGAACAGCAGGCTGGCCGTCACAAAGCCGGTGATGAAGCGCTCGCGCTGGCCGCCGTCGGCTGCGCCGCGGGTGAGGCGCGCTTGCAGCCAGCCGCCCAGCCGCTCTAGCGCAAGGTCGATGCGCAGCGCCTCGCCGGCGATGACCCCGATCACGGTCGCCAGCAGGGGAATGATGATGTTGCCGCTGGTCTGGGCGTTGCTCAGGCCGACGACCAACGTCACTAACCCCAACCCTGTGGTAATGCTCTGCTGGACGCGCTCGTTCAGCCGATTGCCGATTAACAGCCCCAGCGTGCCCCCCAGCAGCACCGTCCCCACGTTCAGCAGCGTTCCGCCCATTTGAAAGATGTCCTTGTCCTTGTGGATCGTGTGTAGTGTAACGGGTGTACTGCTTGCTGTCATCATTTGGGGCATCGGTGACTGAAAGGGCTACTACTCACCCTACGCTTGCCCGATGAGATTGCAACGTCTCTCGTTACGGTCTCTTTCTTTTTGAGCATCCCGTGCTAGAATGCGCGGCATGAGACACTTACCACCTGCCTTTAGACTTGCCCTCGCGGGTGCTGGCGCGCTGCTCATGCTGCTGGCGTGTAACCTCGGCACATCGGAAGCGGTGCGACCGCCAACCATCGTGCCGCGCGCCAGCGCCACGCCCCCGCCCACGTTGGGCTTCAGCGGCGATCAAACCACCTTTGCCCAACAGGCGACCATCGTCCCTGCCAACATCAGCACCCCCATCGCTGATCCCGCCCGTGAAGTGGCTGCGTTGGTCGGCGCAGTCGAGCTAGATCGGCTCATGGTGCACGTTCAGACGCTGCAAAACTTCTACACGCGCCACGTCAACAGCACCCAGAGTTCCCCCACGCAGGGCATCGGCGCGGCCCGTGAGTACATCAGCGCGCAGTTCCGCGCCATTCAGCAGATGTCGAACGGTCGCCTCTACACGTTTGACCAAGAGTTCCAAGTGACCTATGCGGGCATGACGACCCGCCAGTACAACGTGGTCGCCGTCATTCAAGGGACGGAGCCGGGCGCAGGGACGGTCGTCGTGGGCGCGCACTACGACAGCATCAGTCAGCCGATGGACAGCGGCACGGCCTACGCCCCCGGGGCTAACGACAACTCGACGGGCGTCGCTGCCATCCTCGAAATCGCGCGCATCCTCTCCGCCAAGCCGCACCGCTCGTCGATCATGCTAGTCGCCTTCAGCGCCGAGGAAGTCGGTCGGCGCGGCAGCATCGCCTTTGCGCGCTACCTCGTTGAGCAGCGCGTGGACGTGATCGGCATGTTCAACATCGACACGATCGGCAACGCCAACGACCGCCGCGGCAACGTGAACGACACGGAGCTGCGCATCTTCAGCGATGGCCCCAATGAGACCTCGATCAGCCGCCACATGGCGCGCACAGCCGAGTTCATCAGCTTCACCACTGGCCTGCCCATCAAGATGATCGTGGAGGACGCCATCGACCGTGAGAACCGCTACGGCGATCACTTCTCATTCTCAGAGGTGGGCTACCCGGCCATTCGCTTCATCCAAGCCCTTGAAGAGAAGACCAACGCCGACCCCACCGACACAATTGAATACATCGAGCCGGAGTACTTCCGCCGCTCGGTGGAGTCGATCCTGATGGTGGTGAGCGCTTACTCAGACGGGCCGCGCCCGCCGCGCAACATCAGCCTGCGCGACATCGGCGGGGGGCGCAGCACGCTGTTGTGGGAACCGATCCCAGACGCGACGGGGTATATTATCGCGCTGCGCGCGCCCGGCTCGCTGCGCTTTGACCAGCAGATCGAATGGTCAGGCACGAGCATCGACTGGGACGGCTTCCGCTTCTACGCAGGGGTGGCGATCGCCGTCCGCGGCCCGAACGGGATCGTTGGGCCGCTGAGCGCTGAGTACCGCATCCGCCCTTAGGAGTCTTCAGACGCGCGCCTAAGCCGCGCGAGGGTGTTCTGTTCAAGTTCCCACAGTTCGAGCACCTCTTGCGCGCGCAGCAGCCGCCGCAGGCGCGGCTGGCCGTCGGCGTTTTCGCGCTGCCACTCGCTGGCGAACGCGCCGCTGCGGATGTCGCGCAGGATGGTGGTCATGATGCGCTGCATTGGCAAGTCTTGGTAGCGTTCGAGGCGCGTCAGCATGCCGAACTGCGCCGTAGAGGTCGCCTTGCGCACGGCGTGCAGCAGCCCCTCGCGCTCGGCGCGGTTGATGACCTCGTTGAGTTCCCCGCTGATGTAGAGGTCCATCATGGCGGCCTCGTCGGGGTAGCCGGCGTCGCTCAGCACTTGGGCAGCGGTGGTGAAGATGTGGTAGACGGCGGGGATGATGGCCTGCTGGAGGAACAGATCAAGGTGGGCTTCTTGCTCAATTGTCACCTCGACTGCCCCGCGCTTGAGCATGCCCGCGGCGCGCGCCAGTGCCAGGCAGGTGGCCCATGCGGCGCTGGTTGTGTCTTGGCCGACGGCCACCATGCTGTAGAAGCCGCGCCCGTCAAGGAAGCGCTCGCGCACGCTGTCCGCGCCGATGCGCGGCGCGATCATCACCACGTCCACCGTGGGGGGCGGCTCGACAAAGCCAAAGGTGAGGCTGTAGCCGCTGGCAAATGCCAGCGTGTCGCCTCGGCGCAGGTGCGGGAACACCCGCTCCATGTAGACCTGCGGCATCACTTCCTCAGGCAGCATCAACCACTTGATCGGAGCTTCCTGCGCAATGTCCTCATATAGGCCGACGAGGAAGCCGTCATCGATGGCGCGGTTGAAGCTGGCGCTGTCGCGCTCACGGCAGCCGATGCGCACGTCAATGCCGCTGTCGCGTAGGTTCCACGCCACTGGCCGCCCTAGATGGCCATAGCCCAAAATGCCGACGGTGCGCCCGAGCAAGATCGACGAATCAGCGTCACGTTCAGTGAAGATGTTCATGAATTGTCGTCCAATGAGGGATCGCTCAACAGGGCGCGCAGCTCGTCGTCGATGAACGAGGAATGTGCCCCTTTGCGCCGCCGCAGCACGCGGTAACAGGCGATGTGCTCATAGCCGGCTTTGGGGCGCGGCAGTTCATGCACCGGCTCGCACTCATATACCTTCCTGACTAGCTCATACGTCGTGCCGCTGATGATGATCTCACCTTTGCCGGCCTGCTCTTGCAGGTATTTGGCGATGTCGCTCGCCTCGCCGATAGCGGTGAACTCTTTGCGCGTTTGCCCGCCCACGACGCCCAAGACAGCCGGCCCGGTGTGGATGCCGATGCCGTAGAAGAGGCGCTGATCCTCGGGCATCACCTCGTGCTGGGCGCGCAGGTCGCTGATCAACTGGAGGCCTGCCTGCACAGCGCGCTGCGCGTGATCGTCCTGCGGGTTCAACTGGGTGTTGAACATCCCGGTGACGGCGTCGCCCATGTACTTATCGACGATGCCCTCTACAAAGTTGATCGCGTCGCTGGCCAGTCCCAGATAGCGGTTGATGACCGTCATGAGCGCTTGTGGCTGCAAACGCTCGCTGAAGGTGGTGAAGCCGCGCACGTCGCAGAAGATGGCGGTAATCAAGCGCTCTTGCGCGCCCGTGTCGAGGTCGCGCGCTTTTTTCACCAAGCCCGCGGGCAGGTAGCGTTGCACTTCTTTGAGCTGCTGCTCGCGCTGGGCGACTTCGGTCAAGTCGTCCAAGACCAGCGCCAAGCCCAACGCCTGCCCGCTCTCAAAGCGCAACGGCGACACGCTGACGCGCCAGAAGCGTGGTTCCCCTGCCACGTGGGGGTGGCACTCCACGCTGGCGGCCTGCATCGTCTGCTGCACGTGGTTGAGTGTGCTTGCGATGAGGCTGTCTGCGTCTGAAATGAGGTCAAGCAGGCGCCGGCCGATTAGCTCACAGCCGAGGATGCGCTCTGCGGCGGCGTTGCACACGATCACCTGACCGTCAAAGTTGAGCGTGATGATGCCGCTGACGATCGAGGTGAAGATGTTATCCATGCGGTCGCGGATGGCGGTGACCTCAGCAAGGCGCTGTTGGGTTGCCTCGATCAAGCGGGCGTTCTCGATGGCGACGGCGGCTTGACCGGCAAACGCCATGAGCAGGTCAACATCGGAAGGTTTGAACAGGCCGCTGATGATGCGGTTATCGGCGTAGACGACGCCGATCACCTGTTCACGCAGGATGAGCGGCACGGCTAAGATGCTGCGCAGTTGAAAGCCCGCAATCGATAGGTTGCTGCTGTAGTTGGCGTCGGCGCTGGCGTTGTCGGTCAGGATGGGTTGGCCACTCTCGACGACTTGGCGCACAATCGACAGGCTGACGACGCGGCCACTGCTGCCGTCGTTGCGTATCTCCTCGAGGTCGATGCCGCGCGCCACGCGGAAGACCAACTCACCGTTGGCATCGCGCAGCATGATGTAGCCGCGCTCGGCGCGCGTGATTTGGATGACGGTGTCCATCACTCGGCTGAGCACTTCATCGGTGCGTAGGGAACTGCTGATGAGGGCCGCTGTGCGCGCCAACGCCCGCAGCGAGTTCAGATCTGCCTGTAGGTTGACGGTGGCGGTCTCCAACTGGTCAAACTGCGTCTTGAGCGCGCTCAGCGTCTCCAGCGATGCTGCATTGAGTGTGACCCCGCGCTGGCGCAGCAGCTCGGCTTGGCCGCGCAGCACTTGTGCGGCGTCCAGCACGCGCTGGCGCATGTGGCGCACGAGACTTGCCGAGCCGGCATTAGAAAGGATCTGGGTTTGGAGGTCGCTCATGCGCGGTATACCTCGTAAATAGGGGTCGTCTTTTCGCGGCCTTTGGCCTTCAGGCTGCCGCGCGGCTCAAAGCGCGCTGTGATCGGGCTGGACGCAGCTTGGTTCTGGGCGTGCGTGGCCGCAGTCAGCCAGATGCTGCCGTAGGGAGTGTTCTCTTCAACGCGCTTGGCCAAGTTGATCGTGTCGCCGATGGCGGTGAAGTCGCGGCGCAAGATGTTCCCGACGTTGCCCAGCGTCGCCACCCCTGTATGCATCCCAATCCGGTAGTAGTGCGGCTGCGGGTCGATCTGATGGTCACGATACCACGCAACAAAACGCTCGCGCATCGCTAGCGCCGCCCTGACTGCGCGCGCGGCGTGGTCAGGCTGGGGGTTCAACTGGGTGTTGAACAGCGCCATAATCTCCGTGCCCATGTACTTATCGATGATGCCGCCCGCGCCGTTGATCGCCTCTGTCGCCAGTGCGAAATACTCGTTCAGCAGCGCCAGCACTTCCCGCGGGTGGCTGTCCTTCAAGGTGTGCAGGCCGCGCACTTCCACGAATACGCAGGTGACTTCACGGCTTTCACCGCCCAGTGCAAGGCTGCTGATGACCTGAATGTTGTCAACCATTTCAGGCGGCAGGTAGGTTTTGACGGTCGAGAGCTGCGCCTCGCGCTCGCGCTCCTCAGTGAGGTCGTCTAGCACCAGCGCGAGGCCTTGAGGCTGGCCGACGCTGTCGTACAGCGGGTTGATGCTCAGGCTGATGACCACCTCCCCGCGCCCGGGCACGTCGATCCGTCCTTCATGCTGCACGGGCTGGCTGGTCTGACGGACGACAGCCAGATCGTCTTGAATGGCGATCGTCAGGTGTGGCAGGGCGGTCGTCAGCGGCTGCTGCAAGACGCGCGCCTCGTCCACGTTGAGCATGTCGGCGGCGGCGCGGTTGAAGGTCGTCACTTGGTTGTGCGCGTCAGTGGCAATCACGCCGCTGCTGATGGACGCGAAAATGCTGCTCATCAGCTCTTTGACCTGCAAGATGTCGTTGAGCAGTGCTTGGATCTCGGCGTAGTACATCGCGTTGGCGATGGCCACCGCCGCTGTGTTAGAGAACGCCGAGAGCATCGTCAGCTCACGCTGAGTGAAGACGCCTGCTTGCATGCGGTTGTCAACGTACACCACGCCGATGACTTGATCGCGGTAGGTCAGCGGCACACACAGCACCGAGCGCAGGGCAAAGTTGGCGATGCTGGCCTCGCCTGCTAGGCGCTCATCTTTGTAGGCGTTGTCCACTAAGAGCGGCTGTCCCGTGCTGATGACTTCTTGTAGGATGGTCGTGCTGATCGACGGGGACGCGCTGCGCGCTGCGCTGCTCAGCAGGGCATCCTCGCGCTGGATGCGCACCTCAAACGACTGAGACGCTGCATCGTACAGGATGATGTAGCCGCGCTCGGCTTTGGTCAGCGTGATGATGATGTCCATCGCCTCTTGCAGCACCGTGTCAACGTCGAGTGACGTGGTGATCGCGGCGGACATCTGCGCCAACGCGCGCAGTTGGCCTAGCTCGGTCTGTTCTTCTACGATGAGCGTTTCCAAGTGTTCGAACTCGTCTTGCAGGGCGTTCAGATGCCCGATGACGGTTGACGGGAGCGCCACCCCGCGCACGCGCAGCGCGTCACGTTGAACGTTGAGCGCGTGCAGCGTCTGCGTCAACAGCGCCTGTCCGCGCTGCAACTCGGCCATGATACGCACGTCAGATTGAGGCAGGGCCATAACTGCTATCCACAGCGTGTGTCTAAGTTGGCGCGATTATAGCAGATACTGCACGCGATAGGGGCACAGGATCGCTGAGACGGCGGCAATTCACCTCGTGTGACGTAAGCCGATGCGCTCATTGAAAGCGCCACTTGACCCGCGCAGTGAAGTCGCCGTCGGTCAGATAGCCGTTGACGCGCAGGGTGTACGTGCCGTTGGCCGGCAGCGTCACGCTGAAAGAGGGGTTCAAGCCGTCGTCGTCGTCGCCCTCGGCCAACGGCTGGCCGGTCGGGTCGAAGAGCACCGCCACGGGGTCAAGCTGGCTGCCCGCGCGCGGGCGCACCGTGACGTGGATCGTCTGCTCCTCCAAGCCGTAGAAGCGGTAGAACTCGTACTCGTTCAGGCGGATCGTGCCCTCCACTTGCAGCAGGGTCGTCTCACGGGCGTTGGAGTCGGTGGGGCTGGCGAGGTTGATATAGCGCCACAGCAGTTGATAGCCGCCGACTTGGTCGCCGCGCGCCGCCCGCACGCGGATGAGGTACTGGCCGCTGCGCTCAATCGGGACGCTGCGCAGCAGGGCGTTCAGCCCGCCGCCGCCGTTGTCGTCTGCCGCGAGGGGCACGCCCTCAAGGTCAGTCAGTTCAACGAACGGGTCCAGCACGCCGTCGGCGCTGCTGACGGCGACGGTGATGATGTCACCTGCTTGCAGTGTGATCGTCCACACATCGCGGATGCCTTTGTTCGTCAGGGTGCTAGTTAGGCGGCTTTCAGACGGCGCTGAGCCTTTGAAGTTGTCCAGCCGCGACGCGCCCACCCCATAAGAGACGGTGAACGCGCCGATGCTGTTGTCCTCGCCGGTGACGATCACCAGATAGACGCCGGTCTGTGGCAGGCGCAGCAGGGGCAGGCTGGCGCTGCCGCGGTCGTTGGCGCTGCTGCTGCGCGCGCTGGCGATGAGCGCCCCGTCCGGGTCAAAGATGTCGAACATTGGGCGGATGCCGCTCGTGCCGAAGGGCGTCACGCCGACGCTCACGCCCTGCCCGGCCTCCGCAAAGAACGAGTACTCTTGAAAGCCGCGCGGGGTGGTGATGCTGCCCAAGAAGGGCACATGATCGACTAAGCGTACGCGCCCGGTGGCCAGCGGCGCTAACGTAGGCGTGGCGTAGGGCGTCAGGGCGAGCGGCGGCGGTGTGGGGGTCGGGTCGGGCGCGGGGGTGACGAACTCAGCAGTCAGATCCAACCGATACTCACCGAACGTGCCGCGCCCGCTGGCCTGCACGAGATACACGCCCGCCACATCCGCGCGGACGTTGAGCAGGCGCGCGCTGCGGTTGCCGCCGGCGTTGTCGTCCTCGGCAATCAAGCGATCATCCGGCCCGAACAGACGCAAGTAGGGGTCAGTCGTCCCGCTGACGCGGCTCATCACCAGCGAGAAGAACTGCCCCGCCCGCAGCGTCACACGGTAGAGGTGAGCGGGTTCGCGCGCGGTGAGCACCCCCGTCACCGGCTGGCCGCTCACCAGATCGCCGATGAAGACGCCGCGCTCGTCTGTGTCAGGGGTGGGGGTCGGCACGCCGATCACGACGCTGATCGGCGTGGGCTGGTTGGGGTTGGGTCGGTCGGTGTAGCTCAGGCCGATGACGTACTCGCTGATGCCCTCGGCGCTGACGACGACGCGGTAAAGGCCATCCGACGGGATGCGCGCCTCGACGCTGCGCCCGCTCGCCAGCACTGCCCCGTTGATGTCGATCAATTCTAATGTAAGCGGCGCGCCCGTCGAGACCGCCCCAACGCGAATGCTGTCGCCTGCCTCGGCGTTCAAGACGTAGGTGAGGCGCGTCTGCGCGTCCACGCGGCCTGGCTGCGTCTCCCAAAACGTGAGTGGGATGAGCTGGCCGGGCGGCGTAGGCGGCAGCGCGGCCAACGTCGGCAGGGCGTCAGGGTCAGGCAGGCAGCCCGTCAGCCCCGCCAGCAGAACGAGAAACCACCACCGCATCACTGAATCCGAACGACTGCGCCCTGCGTCAGCGTCAAGTCGAACGCAAACACGCCAATAGGGATCTGTAAGTACAGCCGATTGTCCGCGCCGAGCTGAGTCGTGATCGCGGTAATCGTCTCCGGCGCAGTTGCCCAGCCGATGACGTTGTACCACAGCCCGCCCAACGCAAGCTGCGTGTAGAAGGGCGCGGCAAAGTTGGCGGAGGGCGCTTGCAGGCCTGCCGGCGGCGTGGCGGGCGGCGTGCCGGTGAAGGTCGTGAACGGGTAGCAGAAGTACTGCTGCAGGTCGTTCTGCAGCCCGCACACGCGATCCAACCCCGGGATCTGCACGCGGAAGAACGCCCCGTTCTGGAACGGCTGGAACGAGCCGTTGTAGCTGATCGGCGCGGCGCCCGGGCAGCCAATGCTCGCGGGCGGCGTGGCCGAGAAGAACCAAGGGATGGCACAAACCGGCTGCAAGGTGATCGTGACGCTCAGCGTGGTGCTGCTGCCGCCGCGCGTGGCCGTCAGGCGGTAGATGGCCGCTGTCCCGGTGGTGGGCAGCGTGACGGTCTGCGTGGCCAGCGGCGGCACAGGCGTCGACGAGAGCACTGCGCCCTGCGGCGTGAGCAGCTCAAGGATGACCGTGTCGGCGTCAGCTTCCCAGCGCAGGACGGCTTGCGCGCCGGGGGCGGCGGTCGTCACGTTCGACGAGAAGTTGAGGATGGACGGCAGCAGCGGGGTGGCCGTGGCGATCGGCGTAAATGTGGCCGATGGGGTGGGCGTCAGCGTGTTAGTGGGCGTGGGTGAGGGGCGCGGCGTGTTGGTCACCGTTGGGCTGGCTGTCGGCGTGGGGGTGACCGTCGGAGTCGCGGTGGCCGTAGGCGTGGCTGTCGGCGTCAACGTGGCTGTTGGCGTGTTGGAGGGGGTGAAAGTCGGCGATGGGGTGAAGGTATCCGTCACCGTTGGCAGCTCGGCTAGCGTCGGCAGCAGCGGCTCTTGGGGCGCGCAGGCCGCCAGCAGCAGCATTCCGACAATCAACAGCCACATTGCTTGTTTACGCATGCTGCAATTCCTTTCACAATAGAGGCTCATCACTCGGTGTTTATCGTGGCAAAGTGATTGATGAGAACTGCCTTTATTGTAGCACTGATTTCGCTGGGCCTAGCCGCCTGTCAACCAGAAGCCGAGCCGCTGCCGACGCTGGCTGCGCTGCCTGTCGTCGTCAGGACGCTGCCGCCGACGCCGCTCATCGCACTCCAGCCGACGCAGCCGCCGACCCTGCCGCCCAGCCCCACGCCCACCCTCACGGAGACCCTCTCCGCCACGCCCAGCCCACCCCCGCCCACCCCCACCCCCACGCCGACGCTGCTGCCTGCGCGCTTTACCTTTGGTCAGTCGGCGCAGGGCCGCCCACTAGAGGCTTATCGCTTCGGCACGGGCAGCCAGATCATCTTGCTGGTGGGGGGCGTTCACGCCGGGTTCGAGCGCAACACGACCCGCCTAATCGAGCGCATCCGCGACCACCTAAGCGCCTTCCCGCAGGATGTTGCCCCAGATGTGCAGTTCATCCTCGTGCCGCGCCTCAACCCCGACGGCGACGCGCTAGGGGCGACGCTGGCCGGGCGCTTCAACGCCAACGGGGTTGACCTCAACCGCAACTGGGCCTGCGGCTGGCAGGCAGAAGCCCGCTTCCGCGATCAGATCATCAGCGCGGGCGCGCAGCCCTTCAGCGAGCCGGAGACACTGGCGCTGGGCGGCTTCATCCAGCAGACGCGCCCCGCCGTCGCGCTCTTCTACCATTCAGCGGCTAACGGAGTGTTCAACGGGCACTGCAACGACGTGAGCGTGAGCGAGCGGCTCGCCCAAATCTACGGCGAGGCCGCGCAGTACCCTCACGGGCAGACCTTCAGCGCCTACCCCGTGACAGGCACAGCCCCTAGCTGGGTAGACAGCCTCGGCATCCCCGCGGCGGACGTGGAACTGGCCAGCGCCTCCGACGATGAGTTCATCCGCAACTGGAATGCACTCCAAGCTGTTCAGCGCTGGCTGACAAGCGGGCGCCCTTAGCCGTTTTTACCTTACGCGCGGGCTTAGGTAGCTTGCACAATGCTGATTTGTTCTGAAAGCTATCAGATATTGTGCCTATGCTCCCCTCAGCGCATGAGCATTTACCCCCACGCGCGACCTAGACACAAGATTCACATCGGTCGGCTCCGATACGGTCGGCTATCAACGCCGGCTGAAGACCCGCACATTACAATCATCGACGACCTACGCGCCAAGGCCATTGGGCACATTAGCCCATAGTCAGCGCTATCGGCTTATCTAGGGGGCGATCGTTCGGATGCTTGTCATAATAAATTGGGCACTTTGCCAAAAATTTAAACAGTTGTATTCATAATCTTTCACAAATCTCTCATAAAAGATTCGTGCTACACTAAAGTCAGATTAAGAATACGATCACTTTCTCTCCTTCTCCTTGTGTGATGTGTGTGATGCCAGTAGGGCGGCCCCAAAGGTCGCCCTGCTGGCATTTTAGGGCAAGGTGCAGTCTACTCAGCAGCGTGAGCGGCGGCCTGCGGCAGGTGGACGATCACGCCACCGCCCACCCCGGGCTGGCGCTCAAAAGTCAGGTAGCCCGCGTCTGCGTCGAGCTGCTCGCGGTAGAGATGCCGCCCGTGACGGCTGAAGAGCGTGGCTGTCTCTGATGAGTTGAACTGCACCCCGGTTGCGTCGATCCGCAGCGCGTGACAAGCGGCCTCTGGCTGCAAGCGAAGCTGAATCCGCCCATAGGCCATGAGTTCCGTCCCGAGCGTCAGCACGATGTGGCGGATTAGCTCGGTTGTGTGGTAGCGGCGAGCGAAGATCATCAGCGGCGTGTCGTGCGGGGTGAAATCAAGCTGAATTGGCTGCCGTCGCAGCAGATAGCGCAGCAGGGGGGCTTCTTCCTGTAGGTGCGCGTTCCAGTCGAACGCCTCAGGCGATCCGCGCCGCGCGTGCAGCCGCTCTTGGATCGTCTGCTGGCGCAGGGCTGCGCAGTGATCGTGCAAGGCGCGGCTGGCCGTGTAGAGCGCCTCCGCGACAGGCTGCGCCTCGGGTGGCAGCGTCGCCCCACCGAACGAAACAGGCGACTCGATCAGCAGGCGGGCATAGTGCTGGATCGTCTCCAAATGCCGCGGGAAGTCCTCGCCGAGCGTGGGCAGGGCGGCTTGCAGGGCGTGGGGCTGGTCTGGCAGGCCGTCGAGCGCCTCGCTGATGACGCCAGTCAGCTTGTGCACGTGCTGGACGATGGGGCGCTGTGCCTGCGCCAACTCGGCAGTTTGCAGCAAGTCCACTGCGCGGCGCATGCCTGCCAGCAGCGCGGTGAGGTCTGTCGGGGTCATCGTTTCCGCCTCAACGTAGGAGCAGGGCGCGCCGTGCCCGCTGTGTAGTTGTGTGTCACAACTGCGCGCGCGGCCTGCCGCTGAGGGCGGCCGCAGGGTTGGCGGCACGCGAGCGTGCGTCCACCAAGCTGCTGTAGAACGCCTCGTCGTAGGTGCGCGGTTTGATGACGACTGGCATCGGCACAGCGTGCCCCATGATGATGGCCTGCTGTTTCGTCTCTAAGCGGGCGAGCACCTCGCGCAGGCTGGCCGCGCCGCTCACCCCGTTGAGAACTGCCGCGATGTCGCGCTCGTTGTCCAGCAGCGCGGTGATGCGCGTCCCGATCTGGCTCATCACCTCGTCGTCGATAGCGCTCGGACGTTGATCAACAACGAGCAGCGTCACGTTGTACTTGCGCAGCTCGCGCGCGATGACGCCGAACGTCGTCTGACGGGCGACCTGCGGCTCAAGGAACTTGTGGGCCTCCTCAATCGTGATGACGAGGTTAGGCGGCTTGGGGCTGCCGTCGCCCAATGCCTTCTCGATCTTGTCAACGTAGGCGTTGTGGATGCGCCGCGTCAAGAAGTTGGCCACGAACATGTACGCCCCCAACTCGTTGCCGTAGCGCCCGAACTCCAACACGACGCTGCGTTGTTCGTTCACAATCGTGTGCAGGATGCGCTCGGCGCTGTTCTCAACGACAGTCTCGCTCAAGAAGTGCCACTTCAAGAAGCGCTGGAGGCGGCGCTGCAAGCCGTCGAACGTGCCGGTGTGGATGTTGGTCTTCTCACTGATCATCTCGACGTCTTCTGAGCTGGCGTTCAGCGTGCGCTGTACCCAGTTCTTGCCCCACAAGCGCGCGAGGGTGTTCGCCGCGTCCACCATCGTATCGGTGAAGCCCATCGCGTTTTTGAGCAGCGCGATGTCCTCTGGCTCGATCTCGTGGTAGCCGATCTGCACGATGTAGTCGATCTTGGCGTTGCGCTTGACTGCGGAATCGTTGTCGAGCGTCAGCACGGCCACCTTGTCCATGAAGAGCTGTTTGAGGCCTTTGACGCTGGCCGCGCCCTCGCTGGTAGCCTGCCAGCCGTAGTCGTTGTGCATGTCGAAGATCAAGGTCTGCCCAACGCCGCGATGGATGATGCCTGCCAGCACGAGCCGCGTGAGGAAACTCTTGCCTGTGCCGCTCTTGCCGAACACGCCGATGCTGCGCTCGATCAGCCGTTTCAGGTCGAGGTTGATCTGCGTCTCCAACAGCTCCAACGGCGAGCCAACGAAGAAGTTCGTGCTGCTCTCCTCGCCAAAGACGCGGCTCACATCTTGCTGGGTGGCCGTCGTGACCTTCGTGAAGTGCGAGGGGATGCTCTTCACTGGGCCGATCTGGTCGTTCTCGTCGATCACGAGCATCGGCGTCACGGTGGCTTTGCCGTAGGCCATCGTGCCGTTATAGACCTGCTTGAGGAAGTCGTCTGTGATGTCGGGCGGGTCGGCTTGGATGCCGGGGTTGGTGCTCTCTAGGGTGATGTCACTGATCATACAGAAGTAGCGTTTGAGGTCGCCCTGCACGACGACGTAGCGCCCGACTGCGAGCGACTCTGGGCTAGTCTGATGGTTGAGTCGCACGACCAGCCCTTTGCTGATGCTGCCCCCTACCACCACGCCCAACTCCTGTTCGACCAGCGGGGCGCTGCGCGTCTGGTTGAGCAGGTTTGCCAGTTCCTTCGGGTTTGATGTCATCGGCTAGACCTCCATGCTGGGGTGGATCAACGAGAGGATGTGCTTCAGGCGTTTCACGTCGTGCGAGAGGTCTTGCGCCAGCCGCCGCCCACAGCTGACGAGGAAGCGGTAGCGCCCGTCTGGGTCAGGGTCTATCTCGGCAGCGCGCTGGATGGCCGCAGCGATCAGGTCGTCGCTCGGGACTTCGCTCGCTTGCAGCACAATTCGGAAGAAGTCAAAAGCGATCGTGAAGTCATAGATTTCATCCTCGGTGCAGGCGAGCACATCGGCGAGGCTCATCGGCGGGCGGGGTGGCAGGCTGTGGATGCAGCGGCGCTCACCGTTCACGTAGGCTATGTAGCCCACGTTCAGCACCTTGACCTCTACGGGGATGATGCGGTTGTTGCGCTGATCGTTCAGGATGGCATTGGGCAGCTCGCCGCCTAACACCAGCTCGCTGATGAGCTGGTCGTCTTTTACCTCCACCTTGTAGATCAAGCCGACGGCGAACACTGCATCACTGTTGGCAATCGGCGCGCAGACGTAGTTGCCGAAATCATGCTGTGCGTCAATCTTGCGGCTGTGGTTGCCACAGTCAAAGCCGCGTGTGCTGGCGCGCAGCACGCGCCCGACAAAGCGCGGATCGTCACTCATGGTCGATGACCTCATTTCCGATTAGGTTGTGGGCGCGCTTGGCGCTGCGGGCCAGCTCCTTGCTGGAGGCTTTGGCCGTCAGCGTGGCGCGCGCTAGCGACTGGCGCACGCGGCGCGCCTCGATGTTGATCAGTTCGTCTAGTTTGCGGCTGTCCTGATAGTCCACATAGGCCAGCTCGTCGGCGCGGGTGATCGCGTAGGGGTAGGGGACGCGCCCCTGCAAGCGGCACTGGCTGAGCAGCAGCGCGTGCACCGCGTCCACCGATTGGCGCTGCCGCGCCACCCACATCGGCAGATCGACGCGGACGACGCGCGTCTCATCCAACGCGGAGACCACCTTCAGGTAGAAGAAGGCGATCTCAAAATCGCGCCCGCGGTCTTTGAAGTCACGGTTGTGAGGCGAGTTCTGCACCATCACGGCGCTGCGTTGGCCGGGCTTCAGGACGTAGTCGAAGAAATCTCGGTCGCGCAGCCCTTCTAGATCGCCGCAGCGCGCGAGATAGACCTGTCGGTCGCGCACGTCCTGCTGCGTCTCAAGGCTCAGCAGGTAGAGCAGCTGTAAGAAGCGCTTGCTGCGGAACGGGTTATCGACGTAACCGGCCAGCAGCGCCCCATGATCGCGGATAGCGCCCATCGCGTTGATGAACTCGCGCATCAGCACGGTGTTTTCCTCATCGCTGCTCGGCATGTACATCAGGCGGTTGTCGTAAAGCGCCAACAGCGGCACGTCAGGGTAGGTGTAGGCGCGGACGTGTTCGCTCAGCAGGCGCAGCTCAGCGAGGGTGCGGCGGTCGTCCACAACGTGGTTGCTGACCACGCGCCCGTACTTGTCGTGCACCTCGCTGGGGTGGAACACCAGATGTGGGAACGTCAGCGGGATGGGCGTATGACTGGAGCCGTGAAAGTAGACGAACAGCCCGACGTTGATGAGGTAGTAGTGCCACGGGGCGTTCTCGTTGGGGTAGACTTGGCCGCCGTCGCAGGCCATGATGACCGCCTCGGGGGGCTCGGCGGGTGCGTCAAAGATGGCGTTAACTGGCTCAGCAGTATCGGTGTCGAGCGGGGCTGCGCCGCGATAGCCGCTTACATCGGGTGAGCGCACCCATGCAATGTGCTCACGCGCGCGCGCAAGGTCACCGGCGGCGTTGAAGCGCTCCACCGCCAACTGCATCAGCTCGCGGTATTCGTTGGGGATGTGCGCCAACATCCCGCCCATGCGGTAGACCTGCTCGACAATCTGGTGAAACTCTAGCGTCATACACCCTCAGGTTGACAGCAGCAGCTTGTCTTACAGTAGACCACACGTTCTGAAAATGTCAAGAGATCACGACAGGCTGCGCCGCGGCTGAAGCCATAGGCCTCATTTCTCAACAAGCCCCATCCCCCAACCCCCTCCTCACGGTAGAGAAGGGGGCAGTTGGCCCTCTCTACAGGTAGCCGCCGGCAGGCCACTTCGAGAGGGGGTCTTGGGCTAATGCGCCGAACAACAGCTCATCAACACGAGCAATCCACGCTCGAGAAGTAGCGTTCGCCGCCGCTGCTGGAGCGGACGATCAAATCCGCCTCCTCACAAACCGCTGGATGCGTCCCTGTACCGCTGCTGCCGCTGCCGATCGGCTCAGGCGGGTGTATCCCAACGATTTCGAGCGTGATCGTGTCTGACGGCAGCGCGCCGCTCCACGCGACGACGTAAGTGGACCCTGAGCACGTCACCCGCGCGTCGAAGCTGCTCGCGCTGCCCACTTGCAGTCCACCGATGCGCCCCGAAGAGCACAGGAACTGCCCACCCGCGAACGCCAGTACCTCGTAGTAGATGAAGGAGTCTTTGGTGAAGTCAATTGGATTGATGATAACCCCGGTGGTTCCGCCGGTGTTGAAACTGGCAACTTGCGCGCCGTTGGTGTCGTAGACGCGCAGCTCATACGAATCCGCGCCCGGGGCCGGGTTCCACTGGATGAACTGCCTTTGAGGGCTGACGCGATCATACGGCCCCACCACGCTGACGACGCTGCACGTTTCGCCGGTTTGGGGCGGGGGCGTGGGCTGGCCGGGCGGGGGCGTGGGGCGCTGCGGCGGCGGCTGAACGGGACGATCCCCCGGGCAGAACAGTCCGACGGGGTAGGTCAGCACCGCGCTGGAGGCAATTGCGCGTAGTTGGCAGTAGTCGGCCACGTCCGACGGTGGGATGCGTTCTGGGCGCGAGCCGTTGCAGGTGACGACTTTATCGTTGGCCTCGCCGTCCACGCCGCGGCTGTCGGTGTCGCCGAGGCAGAACACGCTGCGGAAGCCCTCGCGGATGGTGGTCGGCTGAGCGCCGGGGATGTCTGGCAGGACGACGGCCTGACCGTCGAGCACGCTGATCTCGAGCAAGCTGTCCTCGGCCCCTTCTTCGCCGAGGGTGCGGAACATCACCGAGGACGAAATGTCCACGCGCGCGCCGTTCACCGTCAGGTTGACGGTGTAGTTTTTGGGGCCTTGCACGAGCAGCGCCTGTTCGGTGGCGTCCTCACAGGTTGGTTCGCCAATGCCGCTGCGCAGGAAGAAGGCTTGCATGAGGCCGCGCTCGGTAAGGTCGGCGGGGCGTAGCGAGTCAATGACGGGGTCCGGGTTGAGGTTGTCGCGGAACATCCAGCCGGCGGTGTCGCGGTAGACGATGCGCACCCATTGGCGATCAGCGCTGAGGGCGTCGGCGTTGAGCGTGCTGCCTGCGGGGGCGACGCCTAAGCGGTTGAAGTTGGTTCCAGGGCCGCTGCGGAGGTTGCTGTTGACACGCGTCGTGACGGGGATGCTGAGGCGCGGCGCAGCGGCTTCCGCCGGGGCAACTGCGTTTTCGACTTCTACATCACCCAAGAGGATGAACGTCACGGCTTGGCCGGGCAGCGTCTCGGGCACGTTGGCCTGCACGTTCATCACCGCTACGCCCCACCGGCTCTCATCCAACGAGAGCGAAGCCGCGTTCACGCTGGCGATGCTGCTGAGGCTGGCCACGTCGGCGGGCTTGGTGAAGAAGTCTTCTGCTACGTCCTCGATGAACTTAGCGCGCACTTGGTCGTTGCCGTAGCAAACGACGTTACGGCCCAGCTGTGCGCAGTTTGTTCCAAGCGATTGCAGCGCTTGCCGCACCAGCGCCGGACAGCTCTGTTGTGCCAGGGTAGGCGCGACCCACAACCCAGCGAGCAGTACGATGATTATTGCCCCTCTTAACTTTCTCATAAGCCCCCTTTATCAGCTGCAAGTTAGTTATACGATTATTTAAAAATCATAGCATAGTTTCTGCGTGTGGTGCTGTGCTGTGCTATACTTTCAGGCAACGATCAGCAGACGGAAAAACCCTTATGAAACGATTATCACTGATCTTAATTTTAATCTGCTTTGTCAGTGTCGTGAGGGCACAAGGTGAACGCCGACTGCTGCTGCCAGATGGCGGCACGCTGCGCTACAGCGGCGATTGGATCATCACCTCAGAGGGGGGCGTGTTCGACAATGACCGCCTAAAAATGCGGAGCGACTCGCATGAGCTGCTCGTGTGGATCTACTTCACCCCCTCAAGCATCCTGCGCCGTGAACAAGCAACGCGCCTGCGCGACTTTGTGGAGTACGACTATGGGCTGTACGAAGCAGCGAGCGTACAGTCCTTCAACCCTGACGCGGTCATCGTCCAGCGCATACGCGGCGTTCAGATCGCCGAGTATACCTTCCAGCACACCGACCCTTCCTTTCCATATGATATCACAGTGCTCTATCGTCTGACCCCCGCCGGGGATGGCCTCAGCATTGAAGCGACCTCTTACAGCGAGATTTCGGTGGGCGACATCAGCAGCCTATACGAGATGATCCTGAGCTATGAGCCGCCCAACGCCGCGACAGCGACCGCTGCCTGCGAGGTGTACATCCCGTATGGGATCGTGCTGCGCGCTAGACCGTCGATCAACGCCGAGGCCGTGCGGACGATCACCAATCTGCGCGGCGAGATGCTGACGGCGACGCTCATCCGTGTGGACAGCGTGGGGTCAGGTTGGTATCGTGTGAGCGCGCCCGACGAGGCCTATGTGCGTGAGATTATCGCCCAAGCGCAGGGCGATGGCTGTGACATCCTCCCGCGCACACGCTGACTAATGCAGTGTTGGGCGAGTTGTGCTACATTATGAGGCACAACAGCACGTGGAATGAATGACATGCGCAGCACAACGATTCGGCCACAATACGCGATCATCTTTCGCTACGACGTTCGGCCAGACACACAAGAGACCTATTTTCGCTACGTGATCGGCGATTTTACGCCCGCGCTTCAGGAGCACGAAATCTACATGCAGGATGCGTGGCACGTGGCATGGGGCAACTACCCTGAGCGCCAGCTTGAGTATGTGACAGAGCGCTTTGAATGCATTCAGCGCCTGCTGCGAAGCCCTGAATGGGAACGACTCGAAGGCCGCTTGAAGAGCTTCACCACCGATTATTCGATGCACATTCAGCGCTACACTGGCGCGTTCAAGGTGTAGGATGTTCACGGGCAAAACCGTTTTAGTAACGGGCGGGTCACGCGGGATTGGGCGCGCTATTGCGCTGGCGTTTGCAGCGCAGGGGGCACGGGTGGCGCTCAACTATCGCAGCAGCCACGCCGCCGCGCAGGCGACGCTCGCCCAACTCGAGGGCGCAGGCCACCTCCTCGCCCCAGCCGACGTGACCGACCCTGCCGCGGTTGAAGCGCTCATCGCGGGTGTGGTGGCGCAGTTTGGCCGCCTCGACATCTTGATCAACAACGCCGCTATCTACGAAGAGCACCCGCTGACGGACGTCTCTTATGAGCAGTGGCAGGCAGCATGGCAGGCGCACCTGCAAGCGAACCTCATCAGCGCTGCTAACTTGATTTACTGCGCGGCGCACCACATGATCCCGCACGGGGGAGGGCGCATCGTGAACGTGTCCTCGCGCGGGGCCTTTCGCGGCGAGCCGAGCGCGCCGGCCTACGGCGCGAGCAAAGCCGGCCTCAACGCCCTGAGCGGCTCGCTGGCGCAGCTTCTCGCCCCGCACGGGGTGTTCTTGCACACGGTGGCCCCGGGCTTTGTAGAAACCGATATGGCGGCTGATCTGCTCAACAGCCCTGCCGGTAACAGCATCCGCAGTCAAAGTCCGCTAGGGCGGGTGGCACTTCCGGAGGAAGTGGCGCATGTGGTGCTCTTCCTCGCTAGTGAGCAAGCCGCCTTTGCCACGGGCGCGATTGTCGATATGAACGGCGCAAGTTACCTGCGGATGTGACGCTTATGACCACAACAGTGAACTTTCCGGATGTGTTGGGCGCGATTACGGGCGGGGCGCGCGTCAATCAGGGCGTCGTGCAGATCGCCAGCGCGCTGCGCCCGCGCGTGATTATGGCGGGGCGATCCGTCGAGATGCTGCTGCTGCTGCAAAATATGACCAACGCGGACGTGCAGATCCTGGCTGAGCTGCGGCTGCCGCCCACGGACGCCAAAAAGCAGAAGGGGCGCATCATCGCCAAGTCGGACGCGCTGGCGGTGCGCCTAGCCGCCGGAGCGGTGGGCTTGATCGTGCTGCCGCTGGCCACGCTGCCGGACATCGCTGTCAGCGCGGGCTACCCAATCGGCATGGAAGTGAAGGTGACGCCGGTCAGCAGCAAGCCTCAGCGCGTGCGCACGCCTGATGGCGGTGAACCGTTCGAGATCGAGACGCTGCCCGCAGACAAGCGCGAGCTGGCTGACGGCCTTAAGAAACTGGCATGGACGGCCAACGGCAAGGGGGCCGTTGTCGAGAGCGCCCTGACGGTCATGTCAGGCAAGGTGGGCGCACTGCCCGATTTGCAGGCGAGCTTCACGACGATCTGGACGCCAGTTGACACCAACGCGGATGCTTACTTGTTGATGCTGTTGGGCGACGTCGTGCATCAGCAAGTGCTGCCCGCGCTCAAGCGCCCGAACATCCTGCCAGTCCTGCAAGAATACACGGCCAAGCGCTTCTTCAACGTGGGCTATGAGCTGCGGCCTGAGGAGATCGACGGCATCGCGCGCTATTTGACCTACCTGCTGGAAAGCGCCGCGCCCGGCGAAAAGCAGCTCCTAGACGAAGAACGCGCGCGCCACAACCTGCGGATTTACTTCAACTCAGATGGCACAGTGCGCCAAGACTTGCCCGAGGTGCGCCTGCCACATTGGCTGCGCGATCTGGCGCGGGTGGCCTTTCAGGATGCGCGCGTGATGCAGCTTCCCGTAAAGGCCATCGCCCATTTTGCCTATGACGGCCTGCTACGGGACGCGCTGCACGACGCCTTTCGCACGGCTGAGGCCTTGCTTCAGATGGAGCTGGGCACGGCGGCGGAACATGAGGCTTACATTGAGGTGATCTTTGGTCAGCTGCGCGAGAAGAAGCTGACGTTTGAGAAGCTTTACCTGCCGCTCATGATGGGGGTGATTGCGCATGGTCATACCATCACCACCCGCAACGAGCGCCCCGCGGATGTGCTCAACGCGCTGCGCGACGTGACCGAGCAGCGCGGCGTAGAGCTTGATGAGGACAGCCGCGGCGTGCAGCACCTCGTCCTGCGCCTGTGTGACATCGTCGCGCAGCGTTACGGCGCGATGCCCGACTAAGCATGCGTTACAACGATCAACTAGACGAAGCAGACCTAGCGCATTACACGCGCGCCTTCAACACCCGCGCCCGTCGCAGTGGGCGGGTTACAGCGTTGACGATGGCCGAGCTGCGCGGCGTGATCTTGGAATCTGGCGGGGTGTGCGGCTGGTGTGGAGTGGATCTGTTCGATCAGCCGTTTGAGGTCGATCACATCATCCCGTTGGCTGACCGTGGCGCTCACCACCCGAGCAACCTAGTGGTGGCGTGCAAGGCGTGCAACCGCCAAAAAGCGGGCATGTCGCCGCTGCGGTTTGCGCTGGCGCTGGCCGCGCGCACAGGCCGCATCACGCCCGTCATCCAGCGCATCCTGACTTACTACAACGCTGACGCCCCCTTCCAGCCGCGCTTGTTCGAATGACTCGGCGGCATCTCGTCTCTTTATTCTTTCTACATAAAAGTACAATTTCTGTTTGTAGACTTGTTACTATTCAAATCTTGCGGTATATTTAGATCACATCAAGCAAGTTAGAGCTTGAGTGGGGGGTAGCATGCCGGGAAAGCAGATCCACATTCAGCGGCTGCAAGCTGCATCTGATGTGGTTACACTGACGCTGCAGGGTACGTTTGACTACGTCGATCTGTGCGATGCAGTGGACGAAACTGTCGCACAGCTGCAAGGCTTTGGTGCCCCTTGCTTTTTCATCATCAACTTAGCGAGCGCCAAGTTTCAAGAGTTCGGGTTGATGAGCGCGATGTTCCGTGTGAGCGACAAGCTGCGTGGGCACGTCGATCTGTGTGTGGTGGTGGCTGCGCCGCTCATCATACAAGAGGGGATTCGGATGATGACTCGCCTTGATACATCTTTATGTGCGTATTTGCAGTTGGCTTCAAGTTTATCTGAGGCGCTGCTCATGCTCGGTATGACTTGCAGCGTGCCAGCCTTGATAAATTAGCCCCCCGTCCCTGTGCTCAGTTGCGTTATAATAGCGTTGACGGAGCTAAGGGGAGCCACCTCATGTTTGACCTGCTGAATCGCATCCGCCGAATTGACCCGCGCAAATTTACTCCGACGCAGTGGGTGATGGTCGCTGTCGGTGTCCTTGTTGCCTTGTGGGTGTTGAGCACGCTGCTGTCGATTGCCACGGCGATCATGCCGTTTGTGTTGCTCGGCATTTTGCTGTATGTGGGCTATCGCGCTTTGAGCAGCCGCAGCGAGGAAGCCGAGAAGGTGAAGCAGCAGAAGCTTGAGGCGAGCGTCTTACAAGCGGACACCAGCGCTCAGCGCGCTCAAGAACAAGTGGAGGCGGTGCGCACGCGTCGCCTTGTCGAGCCGACGATTGACCCCAAGACCGGTCTTGAGACGGTTGACATCGCGCGCCTAGAAGAGCAAGAACGTCGTTTGATGCAGCAAGCCAAACAGGCCGACGCCGACGAGGTGCAGCGCCAGCTTGAAGAGCGCCGCAAGCGCTTGCTCGGCAACCAGAGCGGCGAGTAATCTCAGTAATCTTATCGAACGAATCAGGGCATGACCGACCTCCTCTTTATCGTCTTGGACACGCAGCGCAGAGACCGCTTATCGCTGTATGGCTGTGCGCGCCCGACGTCACCGCGTCTGGACGACTTCGCCGCTGAAGGCCGCGTCTATGAGGCAGCGGTGGCCCCTGCGCAGTGGACGATCTCTTCGCATGCGTCGATGTTCACTGGCCTCTACCCGTATCAGCACGCGACGAACCAAGCCAACGATCGCCTGCCGCCTGCGCTGACGAGCGTTGTCGAATGGCTGCAGGCAGGCGGATATCACACGGTGGGCTTCTGCAACAATCCGCTGATCGGCTTGATCGACAACAGGCTAGATCGCGGCTTTGAGCGCTTCTACCACTACGCCAGCCCTGCCCCGCAGCGCCCGACGCGCCGCCCGCTGCCGCCAGTGCTGGCGCGGGCGTGGCGCGGCTTCAGCCAGTTCACGCGGCGCACGATCAACCGCTTTGCTCACAACGAGGCGCTCTTCCGCGCGTCGCTGCACCCCCTCATCTCGCCGATTTGGTCGCGTTGGGTCAACTATAAGGGCAGCGTGGCTGCCAGCACCCAAGATTTGCGCGCTTACTGGCATCAGCATCGGCGCAGCTCGCAGCAGCCGATCTTCGCCTTCCTCAACCTGATGGGGACGCACATGCCGCTGCGGCCGCCGCGCCAGTGGATCGACCACATCTCGCCGGAGCTGCGCCGCGACCGTGCCGCCCTGCGCTGGATGGCCGCTTACAACGGCGCCGGCCTGCGCTGGATCAGCCCGGCCATCCCCCCGCTGACTGATTGGCAGCAGCACACACTCAGCGCGGTGTACGATGCCGCCACCGCGGAGCAAGATCACTACCTCGGTGCGATGCTAGCGGGCATGCAAGCCGACGGTGATTTGGACGACACGCTAGTAATCATCGGCGCGGATCACGGTGAGGGGCTGGGCGATCACGGCTACTGTGGTCATAGCTTTGTCGTCAACCATGAGCTGACGCATGTGCCGTGGCTGCTGTGGTGGCGTGGGAACATCGCCCCTGCGCGTGAGCCGTCAGTGATCTCGACGCGGCGGGTCTTTCACACGCTGCTTGACGCGGCGGGTTTGGGGCGCATTCTGCCGATTGACGACCCGGCCGGCAGCGTAGAAGGGCTGTCGCTGCTGCGGGCAAGCGGCGAGGCTGAGCACAACACCGCCTTGAGCGAGGCTTACCCCGCCAACACGCTGTTGAACACGCTGAAGCATCGCATGCCTGGCGTCGTCGAGCAGCGCCGCTTGAACGAGGTGCGGCGCGCAGTCGTGCGCGGCGAGCACAAGCTCACCACCGTGGGCGATGATCCAGAGGCGCTTTATCACCTGCCGACTGACCCCACCGAACAGATCAATCACCTGAGCGCGCAGCCGAGCCTTGCATCGGAACTTTTCAGTTTGCTGAGGCAGGCGCTCACGTCAGCGGTCAGCGCGCCCATTGATCAAGAGTTTAGCCCGTCTGTGCTAGAGAACCTGCGCGCGCTGGGCTACCTAGACTAGGAATAGATACCCCCATGACCGACCCACTGCGCTTGGTGCGCCCGTCGCTGCGCTACAAAGAAAGCTACATCGCGGCCGCCTACGAGTACGAGGCGGAGGGCCGTTGGCCGCTGTGGAACATCGACAAGATGATCAACCATTTCGACGAGTACGTTGAGATGCTGCTGCTTAAAGAGACTGAGCCGATGCCCGGCTGGTCTACTGAAACGGTATTTTGGTCTGTCGTGGGGGATGAGTATGTGGGGCGGATCATGCTGCGGCATGAGCTGCTGGCAAACTTGCTCAACTATGGCGGTCACATTGGCTACGACATCCGCCCGACGATGCGCTGCCGAGGCTACGGCACGCAGCAGCTAGCGTTGTGCCTTGTGGAGGCGCGGCAGCGCGGCTTCGCTCGCGTCCTCATCACTTGCGATGACGACAACCTCGGCTCGATCCGCATCATCGAGGCCAACGGCGGCGTGCTGGAGGACAAGCGCGACAACGGTCGCCACGCCCTGACGCGCCGCTACTGGATCACCCTGTGAGCGCTACCCGCGGAAGCTGCTCAGCGAGCGCAGCTGCGCGAACTTCTTGTGTTGGTGGGCGTCCATGCGTTTGAGGACGTCATTCAGGATGCGCATCGCGTCGAGGATGTAAGGACCTTTGTTGAGCATAACCGCCTCGGCGCGCTGCGACATAGCCGCGTCGGTGATCTCGGCGCGGGTGGCGCGGCCCTTCTTGGCCAGCGTCTCCAGCACTTGCGTCGCCCAAATGACCGGCACATGCGCTGCCTCGCACACCCACAGGATTTCCTCTTGCAGCTCAGCGAGGCGCTCAAAGCCCAGCTCAACCGCCAGATCGCCGCGCGCGATCATCACGCCGCAGGGCTGCGCGCCGCTGATGGCCATGATGATCTCCGACAAGTTGCGGATGGCCTCGGCGGTTTCGATCTTGGCGATGATCGCCACATCGGCACACGCGCGCCCTAACCGTTGAATTGCCTCTTGCAGCAGCTTCACATCCTCGGCGCTCTGCACGAACGAGTAGTTAATCATATGCGCCAGCTTGACCACCGTCGGCAGGTCGCGCAGGTCTTTCTCGGTCAGCGGCGAGAGTTTGAGCGGCGTGTCTGGGAAGTTGATGCCCTTGTCGTCCTTAAGCTTGTCGCCCGCGGCGCTGGCTTGGGTGATCTTGAGCACGAGGCCTTCGGGGATGCGATGCTCGATCACCGCGCCGATCTTGCCGTCGTCGAAAAACACGCGGTGGCCGATCTGTGCCTGCTGGATGGCTTCGGGCAGGGTGCATCTCACTTGGTTTGGGTATTCAGGGTGTCGGTCAGGGGCGCTGGCGCGCAGCAGCAGCATGTCATCCACGCGCAGGCGGGTATGCTTGGCCAGTGTCACCTCGGTTGTGCGGCACTTGGGGCCGCCTAGATCCATGGCAATTTTACAGACGTGGCCGGTGCGCTGCTCGGCGATTTTGACGTGTGCGGCCATCGCTTCCCATTGGGCCGGGCCGTCGTGGGCGCAGTTAATGCGGGCGACGTCCATGCCGCCCATCACGAGCGATTCGACGAGTTGGGCGTCATGCGCCGCCTCGGAGGGCAGCGTGACCATCATACGCACGCTGCGGCGGTGCTGGCGCGGCCCTAGGACGCGCTCCGTCTCGTTGAGCAGCAGGCTCTCACCACGGTTGAAAACCTCGGGCGCGGGGCGGTCGGGCGCTTCGGCGCTGCGGCCTGTGAGCTGGCCAAGGGTAGCCAGCACAGCGTCTAAGGTGGCGAGGGTGTGGGATTCGCTGCGCCCCAACGACGACAGCCCCCACACTTTGAGTTCACGCTGTACAGAGCGCAGGTCATGCTGCCGCAGGGCAAGGTAGGCGGCGAGGTTGCGGCCGCTCTCGCGCACGTGGGCGCGCTCCGGCGCGATGTACGGCTCCCACTCGACAAAATGTCTGGCTGCTTCTTGAATAACCACTGCTCGCAGTTCGCGCAGCTGATCGAATAACGTGTCTAAGCTCATCGGTTGGCCTTTGACGCTAGGTTCATTTTTTCTACCAGTTTACCTTGATTGCACGCCTGCGATTAGTAAAGAGCGTCATGGCTGTTGGGTTGGATGTAATAAAGACCGCGGATGATTCGATGATTTCAACAGTTGATGACAACCGATCATGTGGTTTGGGCTACGTAGATTAGCTCGTAGGCCAGCAGGCCGGGGAGAATGAGCGGCGGTGAAGCAAGCCTCATTTGCCGGGCCAGCGCGTTGAGCGCATTTTGCAGCCCACTGCCAGCAATGGCGATCTGCTTCACTACATACCCCTGATCCTCTAACAGCCGTCGCCCGGTGGTCAGCGTGTAGAAATGTAGGTGTGTGCGATCCATCACGCCGTAATCCTCGTATTCAAATCGTCCAAGCAGCAGGCGAAGCCGGAGCTGCCAATGGGCGATATTGGGCAGCGAGACGATCACCCTTGCATCAGGCCGCAGCAGCGAGCGTACCTCGCGCAGCAGGCGCTCTGGATATTTGAGATGTTCGAGGACGGCGGCCGCCAGCAAGACATCGTATGGAGCGCTGGCCTTTGCAACCTCCAGAGCCTGCGGCATGTCGAGATCAACCGTGTACACTTCAGTGCAGCGCGCCATGGCTATCGCGGTGGCGGCAGGGTCAGCTTCTAAGCCAGTGACTCGACAGCCGAGTACTTGTTCCATATAACCAGATAGATAGCCTGACGCACATCCCAACTCCAACACGCGGCTGCCGGGCGGAATCAAGCGCATGAGCATGCTGTGTGTGTCGTCTGGATGAGCTCGTTGTGGGTCAAAATTTGTTTCCAGATGATATTTGGCGGGCGTCATTGTCTCTTGCGAATCCTGAATAGATGTTGATTACATCCCCTGCCGTTCAGTGCGGAAGGGTAAGGCTAGCGGATGCCTGATCTGCCTATGACTCCTCCTCGCGGATCACGAGTTCTTGCTTGACGTAGACGCGGGCGCGGTCTTTGATGTCGTGGTGGACGTGCGTCCCGGGGCCGATCTGCGCCCCCGCGCCAATCTTGACGCCCGGCATGGTCATCACGTCCACGCCGAGGAAGGCATCCCGCCCGATGATCGCCCCCAGCTTGTCGCGCCCTGTGGCGATTTTCTCGCCTTTGACGACGCTCGAGACAATCCCGTGGTCGATGCGCAGGTTGGCAGTGGTGCAGCCCGCGCTGAAGTTGACGTTGTCAGCGAACACGCTGTCCAGCACGCGGCAGGCGTGCATCTGCACCCCTTCGCCGACGTAGCTGCGCGCGACCTCTGTTGTGAAGCCGACGTTGCTCTTGGCGAGCACCATGCTCTGGCGCACCAGCGCGTTGTTGCCCACGATCACGCCGCGCCCGATGTAGGCCGGGCCGACGACCGCCGCCCCCGCGAACACTTTCGCGCCCGCTTCGATCACCACATTGCCGCTGATGCTGGCGGTGGGCGCGATGAACGCATCCGGCGCGATGATCTGGCCTTGAAGGCGGCTGAGGAAGCGCTCCATCGCGCTTAGGACGTGCCACGGGTACTTGAGCGCGTCCCAGCGTTCGGCATAGCGCACGACGTAGAAGGGGTGCTGTTTCATGAGCGCGTCCATCGCCCGTTCGTAGTGGTCGTCGCTGGGCAGGGCGCGGGCATACTCGGCGCGGATCGCGTCGAACAAGCGGCCGGCGTGGGCGTGCAGGTGGGCGACGATGTTCACATAGGGGCTAGGTTCGTTGCCCGCGCCCGGCTTCTCGATCACGCCGACGATGCGCCCGTCCCCCTCGACGATCAGATAGCCGCCGGGGAAATACTGCGACATCTCCACGCCGGCGATGTAGGTGCGCTCAGGGTCGGCGACATAGTGCGCAAGCATCGCCTCGTGCAGGCTCGTTTCAACGATGTCGTGCACTTGGTTGATATAGATCGGCGCGGTGGGGTTGACGAACGGTTCTGCCCGCAGCACCGCGTCCCCCATGCCGATCGGTTCGGACTGGACAGCGATCTGCACGGTTAGCTCGCTGTGCAGGCTGGGCAGCAGGCCGCGCAGCGCTGCCTCGTTATGTGGATTGCCGACGATGACCACCTCGCGGAAGCCCAAACGCGCGAAGGTGCGAAGCTGCATCACGAGCAGCGGCTCCTCGCCGAATTTGAGCAGGGATTTCTCGCTCAACGGCCACATGCGCGACGACGCGCCCCCAGCCAGGATGATCAGTTGTGGTGCGGGCATGATAATAGGCTCCTTCGCCAGTGCTGATGTATCAGCGCCTATTGTAAACGATCTGACACCTGAGACAAAAACGCCCGAACAATGCGTTCGGGCGTGGTTGGCAGTGTGCTTAGGCGCTAGCCGGCGCGCTGGCCGCCTTCGATCAGGTGCGTTTGGCCGGTGATGTAGGCGCTCTCCTCACTGGCGAGGAACAGCGCAAGGTCAGCGATTTCCTCTGGGCGGGCATAGCGCTTGAGCGGGATGCGCTCGATGAACTGCTGGCGGACGCCCGCGCCCATCGCCGCATCGCCGCCCGCAAACTGCGTCTCGAGCGATTCCATCATGCGCGTCTCGACTGGCCCGGGGTTGATGCTGTTCACGCGGATGCCCATCGGCGCGGCCTCGAGCGCTGCCGTGCGCATCAAGCCGATGACGGCGTGCTTGCTGGCAATGTAGGCCGACATCCCCGGTGAGCCGATCACGCCCGCCACGGAGGACATCACGATGATGCTGCCGCCGCCGCGCTTGGCAATGGCAGGGATAGCGTACTTCAGCCCCAACCAAACGCCGGTGACGTTCACCGCGATGACTTTTTCGAAGGTTTTCAGGTCGTAGTCGGTGATCGGTTTGACCTCGCCTTCGATGCCGGCGTTGGCGACAAAAATATCAAGGCCACCGAACTTGGCGACGCACTGTTCTACCATGCGCTGGTTGTCCTCAGGTTTGGTGACATCCGCTACAGCGTAGTCGGCCTTGCTAGGGCCGATCTGCTGGATGGCTTTCTTGAGCGCGTCTTCGCTGATGTCAGTCAAGAACACTGAAGCCCCTTCGTTGGCGTAGCGGTGCGCAATTGCAAGGCCGATCCCACCCGCAGCGCCGGTGATCAACGCGACTTTGTCTTTTAAACGTGCCATTTTTCTTCTCCTGAAAATGAAATTATATACATTGCAATTACATTATAGCCTGCATTCCTTTCGGAATCAACTAACTTAAACCTTTGTGACCTTCTGTGAGGGCTAAGATGAGCCACTTGACCTTCTGTGATATAGGTCAAGTGGCTTAGTTGTCCTCTAGCCCCAACTCGTAGACGGCGTTCTTCTTCCAGCCGCTGGCGGCAGCAATGGTCTTGGCCGCGCTGGAGAGGCTCTCGCCAGCTTCTAGCAGGCGCTCTAGCTCAGCGAGCACGCGCAGCCGGTCCCACGTGGTGGGGGTAGGCGCGCCACCGATGACGAGCGTCACTTCCCCTTTGGGGTTTTCTTGGCTGTAGCGCTGCTGCGCCTCGTGAGCGGTGGCGCGGTAGAACTCCTCGAAGCGTTTGGTCATCTCGCGGGCGAC
>DAOUBS010000127.1:0-6218 GCA_034432435.1 Anaerolineae bacterium | reverse complement strand
CAGGCGCTGGCGACTCGTGGCGCTGCTGCTGGTCGCGGTGTGGGGGCTGCCAGTCGCCGCCCAGCCCGTTCCGCCGCTGGGGCCGCTCGTGCTGGGCCTGAACACGCCCGATCAAACGCGCATCCTGCTCTACGACCTTGACTTAGACTTCACGCGCGAGGTCGTGCTGGGCGAGGGCGCGCATACCTTGTGGGGTTTCTCGCCGGATGGCTGTCGCCTGCTGGCCACACTGGACGATCAGCTCGTGACGGCACGGCTAGACGGCGGCGACGTCCGCCGCCTGCTGCCGAGCGGGTCAGGCAGCGCGTATGAGCCGTCTTTCTCGCCCGATGGCAGCCAGATCGCCTTCACGCTGGTGCAGCAAGAAGGGGGCGAGACACGCCGCTTGATCGCGGTGGTTCCAGCCGAGGGGGGCAGCCCGCACGTCCTTAGTGTCAGCGGGCGTGAGGCAACGCCGCGCTGGTCGCCGGATGGGGCGCGCCTCGCTTACGTCAGCTATGAGCAGCGCGTGGCCGGCGCGGACTTGTTTAGCACGGCCGTCCCGACGCCCACGCCCGCCGCCGGGGTCACGCTGCCGCCAGCAGCGCTGCTCAACGAGGCCGACCTGTGGTTCGTGGACGCGGCCAGCGGCCAGCGCACGCGCCTCACCAACTTCCCGACGGGGAACGTCTCGATGCCGCGTTGGTCGCCAGATGGGGCGCTGCTGGCGTTCGTCTACTCGCCCGCGCCCAACCAAGACTTGCTGTGGATCATGGCCAGCGAAGCGGGCGCGATCCCAACGCAGCTCAGCTTTGAGTACACAACCGCGCTTGACCTGATCTGGCAGCCGGACGGCACACACCTGATCGCCAGCTTGATGGGCATGCAGGGCGTCGCCGAGAACGCGCTATGGCAGATTCCGCTGGCGGGCCGCGCCGAACAAGTCGCGCTGCGCTATCTGGCGTTCTACGATCTACCCCACGCAGATTACCCGCGCTTCCGCGACGATGGGGGCTGGCTGGCGCTGCGGACGCGCTATCAGGTGGCGCTGGTCGACACGGTGAGCGCGACGCTGCGGCGGCTGGGCGCGCCGTGGGCGCTGGGCAACACCCCGCCCGTCTGGTCGCCGGCAGCCTTCAACGGCGAGGCTGCGTGCGCCGCCCCCTAGTTCTCTGTCCAGAAGCGCTCAGAGAGGTACTTGTAGGCGTTGTCGGGGAAGAGTGTCACGATGACGGCGCGTTCGTGACGAGCGGCAGCCTCCTCAGCGACGGTCATCGCGGCCACCATGGCAGCGGCGGCGCTTACCCCGACCAAGTAGCCTTCTTCGCGCGCGAGGCGCTTGGCCATCGCGTAGGCTGCCTCCGTGCTGACCGGCACATTGCGCTCGGCAAAGTGCGGGTCATAGATGGCCGGGTTGAGGGCGCTCTCCATGTGCTTCCAGCCTTCGATGCGGTGGATGGCCACATCAGGCTGGGATGAGATGAGGTGCACGCGCGGGTTGTAGTCTTTGAGGCGGCGCCCCGTGCCCATGAACGTGCCGCTCGTCCCGAGGCCGGCCACGAAGTGCGTCACCTGCCCGTGCGTCTGATGCCAGATTTCGACGCCAGTCGTCTTGTAGTGCGCCTGCCAGTTGGCGGGATTGCTGTACTGGTCGGCGTAGAAGTAGCGCCCTGGGTGAGCGGCGACCTCGTCACGGACGGCGTAGATCGCGCCGTCGGTTCCGTCCTCGGCAGGCGTCAGGATCAGCTCCGCGCCGTAAGCGCGCAGGATGGCGATGCGCTCAGGGCTGGCGTTCTCGGGCAGGAAGAGGCGCACGCGGTGGCCGCGCGCCGCGCCGATCATGGCGTAGGCGATGCCGGTGTTGCCGCTGGTGGCGTCCGTGAGGATCTTGCCAGCGCGCAGGTGGCCGTCGCGCTCGGCGGTGGTGATGATGTTGTAGGCCGCGCGGTCTTTGACGCTGCCGCCGGGGTTCATCCACTCGGCTTTAGCATAGACGCGCACATACGGCGGCAGGTCAGCGGTGATGCGCTGGAAGCTCAGCAGCGGCGTGTTGCCGATCTGCGATTCCAGCGACTGCGAGTGAATGCCGAGGGTGTAATCGAGTTGACGAATGGCGCTCATGAGTTTGGACTGTCCTTTGTGTTGGCTGCGTTGATCGGTTGGTTCGTCATCGGGCAGACCCTTGATCGCCAACAAAAAAGCCAACGATCAAGAAAAACAGCGCGGATGTCTGCCCGTCCTTTCGGGGGGAGTTCCACGCTGCTCCACAATCGTTGGCCGATGTTGTCTGCTCTACGATGTTGTCGTCAGGCGGTGGTCACTCCCTTCCTGCGACAACAACAACACATGTGATACATCAGTTTTGTGCCTCAAACACGCTTTGATGCGTGTAGCTCTGCCTTACAGCTACATTCTACAAAACAACAAGGCAGCGCGCAAATGATAGTTTGTTAACGAGGGGCGCGCCAAGCCCCCACCGTAATCCCCACCTGCAGACGCGGCAGGCTGCGTTCCTACAACATCGTTCGGTAAGGAGAGCGCCTGTGCGTTTGATGCGCTTGCACTGAATGTGCTCAAATCCTGATGTACGACCGCGTAAAATGTGCAATAATGTTTAGAAGATTCACTTGTGTCATATAGAATGCTACGGTGTCATGGCGTTTGAGTACCAACATCTGAAAAACGCTTGGTCATACGCTGGCCGAACCAGCCAATACATCGACAGGACGACGCTCAAGCATCCTGCAGCTCACAGAAGGCCGCACAGATGAGCCTCGACGCGCCTGATCGCTGGCCGATGCGCGGCAGCGTGCAGATGGAGATGGGGCGGCTGCTGCACAGCAGCCTGCAGGCCTCAGTCATCCATCAGCGCTTGATCGAACAAGTGGCTGTGCTGGTGGGCTATCAGCGGCTGATGCTGCTGATGTGCCTGCCCAACCAGCCAATCACCCGACTGCTCGTGGCGGCGCACGTCGGCCACGAGCCGGGGCTGTTAAACGATACCATCGACGTTGAACCGACTAGCTGGCTAGCGCAGATCATCGTCACAGGCTATCCGCTGTTGATCGCCGACACCAGCAATGAACCCACGTGGCACACCGAGCCGCCCTTCATGCACGCCGCCGCCGCGTGGATGGGGCTGCCGCTCATCGCCTCAGGTCGTGTGATCGGCGTGCTGTGTGTCGATCAAGCGCTGCCCTACAGCTACACGGAAGACGACCTCGCGGAGCTGATGCTGCTGGCGCAGTTCGCCGGCCCTGCGCTGGACAACGCGCGCCAATATCACCAAGCCGAGCAGATGGCCCTCCAAGCAGATCGGCGTGCGCGGCGGCTGGACTCAATTCAGCGGGTGACGACCGTCCTCACGTCCTCGCTAGAGACCGAGGTGATGCTGCACCGCGCGCTGCGCTTGCTGCACGAGCTGTTTCGCGTCGATCACGTGGCGTTGATACGCTACCATCCGCATGAGCATCGGTTCATCATCATCGCTGAGTATCCAGAAGAGGATCTCGTCGGCGTGAGCATCGCCGAAACAGACGGACCGGCCTATCAAGAAGAGCTGCGACGCGCCACTGCTTCCTACGTGATAACCCTGATGCCAGAGGATCAGCCGCTCGGCCCGTATCATCGCGTGCGGGCGCAAGTCAGCTTATGCGCGCCGCTCACCGCCTATGATGAAATCCTCGGCAGCGTACGGCTCGACTCGCGCGATGGCCGCCGCGTCTTCACCCTCGACGACAGCGAAATGCTGCACGCCATCGCCGGGCAGTTGGCGCTGGCGTTGCGCAACACCGAGCTTTACGCGCAGGCTGTGGTGGCTAATCGGCTCAAAAGCGAATTTCTGGCCAACATCAGCCATGAGCTGCGCACTCCGCTGAACGCCATCATCGGCTATACCGAGATGCTGCTGGCGCAGACCTACGGCGACCTCAACGAACGACAGCTTGACCGGCTGGCGCGCGTCCACAAGAGCGGGCGCGGCCTGCTGGAGCTGATCAACGACATCCTCGACCTGTCCAAGATTGAGGCAGGCCAGCTTGACCTTGAACTCGTAACGGTGGACATCGGCGCGCTGATCCACGATGTGCAGTTGACCTTTGCGCCCGCAATCGCTGCTAAAGGCCTGACGTTGGAGTTGGACATCGAGCCGAACCTGCCAACGATGCGCCTTGACCCGCTGCGCACGACTCAGATCCTCAACAACTTGCTGAGCAACGCCCTTAAGTTCACCGCGCAGGGCAGCATCCGCGTCAGCGCACGCGTCGTCACGATCAAACACGGGCTGATGGAGCCAGCGCAGCTGCCGGTGCACATTCGCCCCTCGGATGGGCGCTGGCTGCTCATAGCAGTGGCCGACACCGGCATCGGCATCAAAGCGTCTGATCTGCGCATGATTTTTGATGCGTTTTATCAAGGCGATGGGTCTGCCCAGCGTGAGTACGCGGGCACAGGGCTGGGCTTGAGCATCACCGAACGCCTCATCACGATGCAGGAGGGCTACATTTGGGTGGACAGCGTCGAAGGGCAGGGCAGCACCTTCTACGTGCTGCTGCCGCTGCCGCGTGTCACTTCTATTACGCAGGAACTGCGCGAACACACCGACAGCCGCCCGCTGGTGTTGGTGATCGACAACCACGAAGCCACGCTCCAGCTTGTCGAAGATTACCTCTCCAGCGCCGGGTATCGTATCTCAGCGGTGAGCAGCGCCGTTGATGCGCTGAAGTACGCAGTACGCCTCCAGCCTGCCGCCATCATCGTCGATGCAGCGCTGTCCGATGTCGACAGTTGGGAGCTGCTGCGCCAGCTCAAAGCTGAGCCTGCTTGCGCCAACATCCCCGTGATCGTGATGTCGATCCTCGACAAAAAGACAACTGCTTTCTACCTCGGCGCGGCGGATTACCTCGTCAAACCGCTCAGCCAGCAGGCGCTGCTCGACAGCCTCGCGCGGGTGGTGCACGTGGCAGAAAATATGCCGATTTTGGTCGTCGATGACAAGAACAGCCACCGCTTGCTCATCCAGGAAGTGTTAGAGATGCAAGGGTATCGCGTGGTGGCGGTGGCCGGCGGTGAGGAAGCGCTGCGCTGGCTGCGCTCATCGACGCCTTCCCTCATCATCCTTGACGTCGTCATGCCTGACCTCAACGGGTTTGAGGTGCTGCGTCACATCCGCGAGTCGGAGGCGACGCAGTCCATCCCAGTGGTGATCGCCACAGGGCGCGAATTGAACCCCGCCGAAAAACGCAAACTCGCCCAATACGACGTGCAAATCCTATCCAAGCACCAGATGAGCGGCAACGCGCTGGTTGAACAAGTGCGGATCGCGCTCAACCGCCGCTCGCAGCGCGAGCGGCGTTCTTAGACTCGTCGCTGTGGCCAGTGGCGGCGGATCACATCCCCATCGAGGCCGAAGGCCGGAATGAGCGCCCCCAGCGTGAAGACGAGCAAGTTGATCCAAAAGCCGGATAGGAAGAAGAAGCGCAAGATGCCGCCCGGGGTGATCGCTGCCAGCAGCAGGCAGGCGGACGCCGCCAGCACGCTGGCGCAGGGGCCGCCCAGCGCCCGCCGCAGGTGGATGTTGGCCGCCAGTTTTGGCTCGTTGGGCGGGTAGATGTCGCGCGCCAACATCCAGTAGAAGTGCAGCCGCACCAATGGGTAGCCGGCGTACAGCCCTGCGAGATAGTGGCCAGTGTGGTGCACCATCACGCTCAGATAGTAGCCGCCTGTCGCCAGCAGCGCCCCCATCAAGCGGTCGCTGCCTGTGCCGTTCAAAAAACTGAGCGCCGCCACAAACATCGTCAGCGCGACGAGGCCCAGCCCGACGTAGGCGCTGCGCTCCATGCTGACGCGGATCGGGCCCAAATCGCCCAGATCGCGCGTCGTCAACAACCAGCGGCGGATCATCGTCATGGTCAATCGAGGAACTGCTGCAAGGCGCGGATTGTGTCGGCCACGCGCTCACGGTTGAGGCTGTAGCACTTGGCCACGTCGCGGCGGCGCTCAGTCAAATAGCCGCTGGCGGTGAGCTGGCGCAGGTGACGGCTGGCGCTGGACTGGGACAACTCCAGCGCGCTGATGAAGTCCTGGGCGCAGATTTCGTCCTCGCGTGTCAGCATCTCTAACATGCGCAGGCGGGTTTCATCGGCCAGCGCGTTGAGCCAGATCAACAACTCGCTGCGGTTGATCGCGGCCTCGCGTTGGGCGATGTCGCGCGGTTGGCGCGCGCCGAAGAACACGAGGTC
>DAOUBS010000126.1:0-8952 GCA_034432435.1 Anaerolineae bacterium | reverse complement strand
CATCATCAGGGCAATCGCGTTCTAAAGGAATGAGGTAAACTCAGAAGCAAAAACGATGACTGAGAAAATTGCTCCAATGACTCATTTTGCCGATGTCAAAGATCCGCGCCGCGAACAAGGGAAGTGGCATGTGCTGAGCGCGCAGCCTGAGCAGGCGGGTGGTCCAACACCATCCGCTGGCCACAGCACCCCACCCCATCACCGCAGCAGTGGCGTGAACTGATTGAACTCGCCGACCTGAATTTGCGACCCAATCGCCAAATCCGCTTCGACGATGAGCGGAGTGAAGTAGCGCGCCGCATCAGCCCCAAAGGTCGTCCGACCCGCCAAGATCGCGGCCAACCACGGCTGCTGGCCATTAGGAATCATGCTGTAATACAACCGGCCATCCACTTCAAACATGCGCGCCACAATGCCCTCCCAGCTAGCCACCAGCGTCTCTGCGCCCGTCGCCAAGTCAAGGCTGTAAATTGCGTTCTCATATGTCGGCATCCCACTGAGTTCAAAGCCCACTGCCTCGCTCAGAGCAGCACGTTGCGCCTCATCGAACGACTCAAGCGCATTCCCGCTCTCAACGCGCGTCGAATAATATACCTGCATTCCGTCAGCGCTCCACGCAAGCTGCTGTGGCTCGGCACTGGCTGTGTAAGAGCTGGTCTCAAGGCGGGCCAGGTCAATCACTCGGATGCCGCGTCCGGCAGCGTCAAACTGGCCCACTTCAATTCCTGCGGCGAACGACCCGCTTGGATGCACAACCACCCGCGTGATGCCCTCCTCGATCAAGACCTCACCGCTCGCAGCATCCAGAATGGCCAGCGTGGTACCGCCGCAATCGGCAGAGAACAGCACGCTGGTCGGCGTCTGCGCCAGCGTGAGGAAGAAGCCGCCCAAGCCGCCAGTCTCGCCTGAATATACCTCATCTACAAGGAAAGGCGATCCGCCGCCGCACCCCACTGCCACCCGTACCGAGCTGACGACCTCAGCCGTCGCGCCAGCCCTCGGCGCAATCGTCATAATATTGACCGCAACCGTCTGATCTGCGCCAATGTCGAGCGGATCCTGCGCAGGATACTCACCCATAAACAGGATGAGATTGTCGAACGTCCAACTGATGCCATAGCCTGCTACCAACGTCGGCGTGTCAAGCACAATCACCTCAGCGCTATCCACGTTGGCAACGCCAATTCGCGCGTTAAAGTTCTCGTCATACATCAGGAAAGCAAGCTGAGTGCCATCCGCGTTCCACACCAAGCTGCTAAAGCGCGCCGAGCGGGCCACTTCCCAAAAGTCGTTTCTTGAATTCGCGATAAAAAGAGCAGAATCTGCAACGCCAGCATAACGGAAGTTAAGCTGAGCTTGTACGCTAAGTCCACCCACAACAGCCAGTGCAATCGCAGCAGCACGCTTGACATATAAGCGGATCATCATGACACAATTTCCTCATTTTGAGTTAGTGAAAGCATAGCTCGGGTGTCCTTGGCACGCGGCGCACTCTTGCATTGGATTAGCAGAAGCTTTACTTGCGCTGGCTTCAGATTCAGCAGCGCAAGGTTCAAAAACCCTGCAAACAGTGCACTCCCATCACATCGATTTTACCCTGTTGCTGGCCGAACGTCAATTGATTACCGGCAATCGCGTTCTAAAGGAATGAGGTCAACTCAGAAGCAAAAACGATGACTGAGAAAATTGCTCCAATGACTCATTTTGCCGATGTCAAAGATCCGCGCCGCGAACAAGGGAAATGGCATGTGCTGAGTGACAGTCTGACGCTGACGATTTGTGCGGTGCTGTCATAAGACGATGCTGCCAGACCTGGACGATTTATTTGCCGGGTGTGCGGTTACGTGCAGGATGACACCATGACTATCTGCTCAAAATCCTGAATTGTTAGAACGCGATTGCCCTACCCACATCATCCCCCTATTGCCTGCTCGTAGGATATTCAGTTACAATCGAACGAAGATTTAATTTTTTAGCAATCCCACGAGGAGTGTGCCGATGGCACGCAAACCCGCGAGTTTATCCGTGAGCCGTGAGACGATCCTGCTGGCAGCAGCGGATGTGCTGCGCCAGAACGGCTACGAGAGCACCACGATGAAGGACATCGCCGCCCGCGTCAACCTCACAGCGGCCAGCTTGTACCACCACTTCAAGAACAAGGACTTTCTACTGCTGGAGGTGCTGCGCTTGGGGCTAGACCACGCCATCCAGCAGATGACCCCCATCGTCGCCAGCGATCTGCCTGCGCGCGAGAAGCTGGCGCGCATGATCACCACTCACATTGTCGAGGTGACGAACAACACCGCGGTAGGCGCGGCGATGGTGTTCGAAATCCGCGCCTTGATGAACGCGCGCACGACCAATGGTCAGCTTCGGCCAGCGGACGCCGCGCACTTCATCGCTGAGCGCGACGCCTTCTTCCAGCAGCGCGACGCCTTCGAGAAGCTCTTCCGCAACACGATCCGCGAGGGCATCGAACGCGGCGAGTTCCGCCCGGTGGACGCCTCGATTGTGGCGAAGGCCATGCTGGGGGCGCAGAACTGGGTCGGCGTGTGGTATCGGGAGACGGGGCGGCTCAAGGGCGAGGACATCGCGCACATCATGGCGGATACCTTCTTGGCCTCGTTGATTGTGACGGAACCGAGCATGTCGTGACGCGCCGCCAAATTTAGACCCCATTTTTTACTTTATATACAGGAGCAGAAAATGTTATTGCAGGGCAAAGTAGCGATCATTACGGGCAGTGGGCGCGGCATTGGCGCGGCGACGGCCAAGCTGTTCGCGGCGCATGGGGCGCACGTCGTCGTGACAGACATTGATGCGGCCCCCGCTGAGGAGACCGCCCACGCCATCGCGCAGGCAGGCGGCAGCGCGTTGGGCATCGCCTGCGACGTCACCCGAGACAGCGACATTGAAGAACTCATCGGCCAAACCGTCAGCCACTACGGCGGCCTCGACGTCCTCGTGAACAACGCCGGCTACACGTGGGATGGGATGCTCCACAAGATGAGTGATGCGCAGTGGCAGGCCATGCTCGACGTGCACCTGACGGCCCCGTTTAAGCTCATCCGCGCGGCGGTTCCGTACATGCGCGAGGCCGCCAAGAAGGAACTTGAAGCCAGCAAGCAGGCGCGCGCCCGCAAGATCGTCAACGTCAGCAGCACGTCTGGCACGCGCGGCAACGTGGGGCAGGCCAACTACAGCGCGGCGAAGGCGGGCATCGTCGGCTTGACGAAGACGCTGGCGAAGGAGTGGGGACCGTTCAACATCCAAGTGAACGCGGTGGCGTTCGGCTTCATCGAGACGCGCCTCACACAGCCCGAAGGCGCGGGCGACTTCACCGAGCGCGACGGCCAGAAGATCAAGCTTGGCATCCCGGATCACCTGCGGCAGATGGCGCAGATGGCCATCCCGATGGGGCGCAGCGGCACAGTGGACGAAGCCGCCGGGCCGGTGCTGTTCTTCGCCAGCGAGCTGTCGAACTACGTCAGCGGGCAAGTGTTAGAAGTGACTGGCGGCATGTAACATAGAGAGGAGCGCAGCTGATGGAACAAGTGGTCATCACTGGGGCAAACCGTGGGATTGGGTTGGCGCTGGCGACGGCCTTCGCGCAGGGGGGGGCGTTTGTCCACGCCTGCTGCCGCCGCCCATCAGACGCGACGGAGCTGAGCGCGCTGGCAGCGTCTACCGGCCGGGTAGACATCCACGCGCTGGATGTCACGTCTGACGAGTCAATCCAGCAGGCAGCGCAGGCCATCGGCAGCGAGGTGAAACAGGTCGATTTGCTCATCAACAATGCCGGCGTGAACAACCAGCCGGGCACGCGCGGCCTTGGGCAGCTTTCACGGCTGACGCTCAACACGATGATCGACAACAACGCCACGTCGGCCTTGATCGTCACGCAGGCCTTCTACCCACTGCTGAAGGCTAGCGCCCACCCGCGCGTGGCGATGATCTCGTCCCAGATCGGCGCGATGTCGTGGGTAGAACCGTCGCGCGGCTACAAAGGCTACGGCTACGCGATGAGCAAAGCCGCCATGAACATGGCGGCGCGCGTGCTCGCCTCGGAGTTGAGCGGGACAGGGTTCACCGTCGTGACGGTTCATCCAGGCTGGGTGCGCACCGACATGGGCGGCGACGATGCCGACATCAGCCCAGAGGAGAGCGCCGCCGGCATTCATCGCCTGCTCACAACGCTCACGCCAGCGGCTAACGGCGGTTTCTTCAAATGGAACGGAGAGGTTCACCCGTGGTAGAACCGCTGTAAGACGACGTTTTTCAAATATTTGATTCGGAGAAAGAGAGAGCACCCTATGAGTTATGACATTCGCAAGGCCGCTGTCATTGGCAGCGGGACGATGGGCGGCGGCATCGCGGCGCTGCTGGCGGGGGTGGGCGTGGAGGTCACGCTGCTGGACATCCCCGCGCAGGGCACACAGCCCGGCGACCCGCCCGCCAAGCGCAACGCCATCGTCAACAACAACCTCAAGAACCTTCAGAAGATGCGCCCGGCGCAGTTGTTCAGCGAGGCCGACCTGGCCAACATCCGCACGGGCAACCTTGACGACGACCTCGCCAGCATCAGCGACAGCGATTGGATCATCGAGGTCATCGTTGAGAAGCTCGACATCAAGCAGGCGCTTATGGCGCGGCTGGCGGAGGTGATCCAGCCGCACACCATTGTGACGACCAACACGAGCGGCCTGCCGATTCACAAGATCGCCGAGCATCTGGGTGAGGACTTCACGCGCCGCTTTGCCGGCACGCACTTCTTTAACCCGCCGCGCTACCTGAAGCTGTTGGAGGTCATCCCACACCCCAACACAGACCCCGCCGTGATCAACTTCTTGATGCACTACGGGGCTAGCGTGCTGGGCAAGGGGACGGTGCTCTGCAAGGACACGCCCAATTTTATCGGCAACCGCTTCATGAGCATCAGCGGGATGCAGGCAATGAACTACGCGCTGGATCACGGCTACACCGTGGAAGAGGTCGACGCGATCACCGGCCCGCTGATCGGGCGGCCCAAGACGGCCACCTTTAACCTGAACGACTTGGTCGGTTTTGATATTGCTGTGGGCGTGGCGCGCAACCTTTATGATGCCATCCCCGACGACCCCGCGCGTGAGGTGCTTGTCCACCCCAAGGCGACCGCCCTCGCGGATGAGCTGCTCAAGCGCAACTGGATCGGCCGCAAGGCGGGGCAGGGTTTCTACCTGATGAAGAAGACCGCCGACGGCGGCAAGGAGTTCTGGGCACTCAACTTGGAGACGCTCGAGTATGAGCCGCCCAAGAAGGTTGAGTTTGAGAGTGTCAGCAAGCACCAGAAGGTCAAGCCGACCGGCGAGCGCATCCGCCTGCTCATCAACGAGACGGACCGCGCCGGGCAGTACCTCTTCCATCTGCACGGCTTCTACCTCGCGTATGCCTCGCAGAAAGTCGGCGAGATCACCGACACGCTGGTGAACATCGACAACGCGCAGAAGTGGGGCTTTGCCCACGAGCTGGGGCCGTTCGAGATCTGGGACGCCATCGGCGTAGCGGACACCGTCCCGCGGTTTGAGGCGGCGGGCTACCCGGTCGCGCAGTGGGTGAAGGACATGCTAGCGAAGGGGCACACGACCTTCTACCGCCGCAACGCGGGCGGCGTCGCCACCCACTACTACGACCCGGCGCGCGGCGAGTACGTGCCGATGCCGCATGACCCGCTGCACATCAGCATCGCCGCGCTGCGCGCCGACGGTAAGACGTTGGCCGAGAACAGCGACGGCGCGGTCTACGACATCGGCAATGGCGTGCTGCTGTGGGAGTTCCGCAGCAAGCAGAACACGATCACGGCCAAGTTCGTTGAGATGGGCTACAAAGCGCTGGAGCTGCTCAACGCGGAGGACAAGGTGGCGCTGGTGATCGCCAACGAGGCCGAGCGCTTCAGCATCGGCGCGAACCTACAAGAGGCGATGATGGGCGGCCTTGAGGGGATCGAACAGGCGATCAAGGCGCTGCAAGACTTGACGATCGCGCTCAAGTACGCGCCCAAGCCGGTGATCACCGCGCCGGCGGGCATGGCGCTGGGCGGCGGCGCGGAGATGGTGATGGCCGGCCATGCCACCGTCGCCCACGCGGAAAGTTACATCGGGCTGGTCGAGTTCGGCGTTGGGTTGGTTCCAGCGGGTGGCGGCTGCAAAGAGCTGGTGCGGCGGCTGGTCAACCCGCTGGCGGCGGCGGGCGCGGACGTGCTGCCCGGCCTGCAAAAGGCGTTCGAGGCCATCGCCACCGCCAAGACGAGCGAGAGCGCCGCACAAGCCCGCGAGATCGGCTTCTTGAGCGCCACCGATAAGATCGTCATGAACCGTGACCACTTGATCGGCGAGGCGAAGGCCTTCGCGTTGGCCACTGCGGCCAGCTATCAGCAGCGCAAGCCCGAGAAGGTCTATGCAGCGGGGCGTGACGCCTACGCGGCGCTCAACGTGGCCATCGCGGGCTTCGTGGAGAGCGGCTTCGCCAGCGAGTATGACGCCTTCATCGCGCGCAAGATCGCCTACATCTTGACGGGCGGCGCGCTGGCCGCCCCGCAGTGGGTCGATCAAGAGGTGTTCCTCGCGTTGGAGCGTAAGGCCTTCATCGAGCTGGCGATGCAGCCCAAGACGCAGGAGCGCGTCATGTACATGCTCCAGCACAACAAGCCGCTGCGCAACTAAGGCGAAAGTTGAAAGTGAAAAGTGGGCGGCAGATAAGGCACGAGATGATCGCTCACTTGCCACTTTCAACTGAATGGTTAGGGAGGCCGGATGACCATCACCAATCAACTGCTGACCGTTGAGGCGTTCGACGCGCTGATGAGCCAGCCCCCGTACCGCGATCAGCACCTAGAGCTGATCGACGGCTGCCTTGTGGAGAAGCGCATGCCGACGGAAGAACACAGTGACATTGTAGGGGTTTTCTACCGTGCGCTATTTGATTATCTGACGCGCACCAAGCTAGGTCGTGTCTATACCGAAGCGCGCTATAAGCTAGGTGAGCGTGATGTGCATCAGCCTGATGTCGCTGTACGGTTAAGCAATGCCCCAAGATCAACGAAGGGCAGCGCCCCCTACATTCCGGACATCGCCGTTGAAGTGCAGTCGCCAGACGACACGATCAAAGGCCTGCGCGAACGGGCGGCGTACTACCTATCGGTGGGGGTGAAGGCGGTTGTGCTGGCGCTGGCAGCCAAGCAGTTGGTGATCGTCATCACCCCCGACGACGAGCAAATCTACATCCCGAACGAGACGATCACGTTGGCGCTGCTGCCGGGGTTTGCGCTGCCCGTGCGCGACGTCTTCAACGATCCGTTTGGGTCAAGCGGCGCAGAAGAAGCGCCACCAACACCGACAACGTCTGAAAATGTGGAGGAAAAAGATGCGTGAAGCAGTAATCGTGGCCGGCACTCGCACCGGCGTAGGCAAGGCTGTGCGCGGCAACACCGCCGCCGCCCGCAGCGATGACATGATGGCGACCGTCGTCAGCGAACTGATGCGCCAGACGGCGGGCAAGCTCTCGCCGGAGGACATCGAAGATGTGATCGTGGGCTGCGCCATGCCAGAGGGCAGCCAAGGGATGAACTTCGCGCGGGTGATCGCGCTGCGGGCGGGGCTGCCAGTCGATGTGCCCGGCCAGACCGTCAACCGCTTCTGCTCCAGCGGCCTGCAGACGATTGCGATGGCCTCAGAGCGCATCATCGCCAACGGCGCGGACGTCATCATCGCGGGGGGCGCGGAGAGCATGTCCAGCGTGCCGATGACGGGACATCACCTCTCACCCAACCCCTACATGGCAGAGCATGACCCCAACGTCTATATGAGCATGGGGCTGACGGCGGAGCGCGTCGCCCGCGAGTTCGAGATCAACCGCCGCGACATGGACGAGTTCGCCTATCAGAGCCACCAGAAGGCCGCGCGCGCCGTCGATGCGGGCTACTTTGAACAGGAGATCGTGCCGTTCGAGTGGGAAGAGAACGTCATCGGTGCGGACGGCCTGCCGACGACGATCACGAAGAAACTCGTGGCCGATGAGCACCTGCGCCGTGAGACGACCCTCGAGGCGTTGGCGGCGCTCAAGCCTGCCTTCCGCCCCGATGGCAGCGTGACGGCGGGCAATAGCAGCCCGCTGAGCGACGGTGCAGCGGGGGTGATCGTGATGGATCGTGAGCTGGCCGAAAAGCGCGGCCTGAAGCCGCTGGCGAAGTTCGTCGGCTTTGCGGTGGCCGGCGTGCGGCCAGAGATTATGGGCGTCGGGCCGATCAAGGCGATCCCTAAAGTGCTGGAGCGCACCGGCCTCACCCTCAAGGACATCGACTTGATCGAGCTGAACGAGGCGTTTGCGTCGCAGTCGCTGGCGATCATCCGCACGCTGGAGCTTGACCCCGAAAAGGTGAACGTGAACGGCGGGGCAATCGCGCTGGGCCACCCGCTGGGCTGCACGGGCGCGAAGCTCACCGTTAGCCTGATCAACGAGATGAAGCGCCGCGGCAGCAAGTACGGCATGGTGACAATGTGCATCGGCGGCGGCATGGGCGCAGCCGGCATCTTTGAGAATTTGAGCTGAGCCACTGAGAGCGGGGCGATCTGTAACGGATGGCCCCGCTTCGGCATCAACTGTTGGCGCGCGCGGCCAGCGCCTGCTGCCGTACGTCCTCGAACTGAGCGTAGTGGCCTACCTCGTGCTGCAAGCCGAACAAGAAGGTCGCGGTGGCGTTCATCTCGCCGAAGCGCTCGACGAAGCGCGGGCTGAGCGTGCGCATGACGTCCAAGAACGGCCGATCGGGCCACATGTCGAGCGAAGCGAGGCGCATGCGGCGGCTCTCTTCAAGGCGCTGCACGCACTGCGCGACGGTCGTCACCGTCTCCCACGGGGTTTCATAGCGCAGTCGCCCTTCAAATGGGATGCCGCGTGCGAGGATCGACGCAATCGCGG
>DAOUBS010000125.1:0-14343 GCA_034432435.1 Anaerolineae bacterium | reverse complement strand
GGCTACGTCGCCGCCTGCCGCGCCCTGCCCAAAGGCAGGAACGTTGAAGCCAACGGCGACACCCCGCGCATGCGCCTGTTCGACTTCATCGAGCGGCTGGTGACGTGGGAGGCCACGACCGACGAGGCGCTGCTGGCGCAGGCGCGCGACCTGATCCGCCTGAGCAACCCGCAGGGCGTGCCACCCCTGCTGGACCCCTTCGCCGGCGGCGGCAGCATCCCGCTGGAGGCCCAGCGCCTGGGGCTGGAAGCCCACGCCAGCGACCTGAACCCGGTGGCGGTCATGATCAACAAGGCTCAGATCGAAATTCCGCCGCGCTTTGCCAACATGCCGCCCGTCAACCCGCGCGACCGGAAACCCCTCACTCAGGATTCCACCTGGCGCGGCGCGGCCGGCCTGGCCGCCGACATACGTTACTATGGCGAGTGGGTGCGCGAGAAGGCGTGGGAGCGCATCGGCCACCTGTACCCGACCTATCACCCCTCTCCCGGCGGGAGAGGGGACAGGGGTGAGGGCGAAACGGTGATCGCCTGGCTCTGGGCGCGCACCGTCAAAAGCCCCAACCCAGTGGTAAACGCGCATGTGCCGCTGGTGCGTTCGTTCGTCCTGAGCAAGAAGAAGGGGCGCGAATGCTGGGCGCGGCCGGTGATTGAAAACGGTCAGGTGCGTTTTGAAGTGACACCCGGCACCCCTCCCAAAGGTAGGGATGGTACGATAGGACAAAAGTTCGGCGGGGGACGTTGTATCGTTAGTGATAGTGACGAGCCTATCCCGTTCGACTACATCCGCGCCGAGGGCAAGGCCGGGCGCATGGGCACGATGCTGATGGCTATCGTCACGGAGGGCCGCGGCGGCCGCAGCTACTACAGCCCGACAACCGAACACGCGCGGATCGCTGAACAAGCCCAACCTGAATGGATACCCGCAGGCGATATTCCCGAACAGGCGCTTGGTTTTCGCGTGCAATTGTACGGGATGGACGAGTACCACAAACTCTTCACCCCGCGCCAACTCGTCGCGCTGACGACGTTCAGCGACCTGGTGCAGGAGGCGCGCGCGCAGGCCCATCAGGACGCGCTGGCGGCCGGCCTGCCCGACGATGGGGTTCCCCTGCGCGATGGCGGGCGCGGCGCGCAGGCCTATGCGGAGGCCGTCAGCGTGTATCTGGCGTTTGCGGTGGACAAATTATCTGGTCACGACTCTGCTTTATCTAGTTGGAATTCGGGAGCGGACAGCATTAGGAACACATTTGGGCTGCAGGCACTAACGATGGCTTGGGACTACGCAGAGGTCAATCCATTTTCCAACTCGAGTGGTAATTTTTACGACAATATCGAATGGGTCGCGAAAGCGACCGAATCGATTAAATTTTCAGGGAGTGATATTTCGTATCGTAGTGAGGCAAAACAAAAAGACGCAGCAGCGATCACATCAGATGATCGAATTGTCATTTCAACGGACCCCCCCTACTACGATAATATCGGCTACGCGGACTTATCTGATTTTTTCTACGTGTGGATGCGCAAAAGCCTGCGCGAGGTCTACCCGGACGTGTTCGCCACGCTGCTCGTCCCCAAGGCGCCGGAGCTGATCGCCAGCCCGCATCGCCACGGGGGCAAGGAAGCCGCCAGGCGCCACTTTGAGGATGGCATGCGCCAGGCCTTCGTCAACATCCGCCGCTTCGCCCATCCCGACTACCCGCTGACTGTCTACTACGCCTTCAAGCAGCAGGATGCCGAGGCGGCGGAAGAAGAAGATGAGGGCAGTTCCCCCTCTCCCCTGCGTGGGAGAGGGGCCGGGGGTGAGGCGGCAAAAACCTCCACCGGCTGGGAGACGATGCTCACCAGCCTGATCGACGCTGGATTCAGCATTGATGGCACATGGCCCATGCGTAGTGAAAGAAGTGCGCGATCCAACGCTATAGACACAAATGCCCTCGCCTCATCCATCGTCCTCGTGTGCCGCCCGCGCCCGGAGGATGCGCCAATCGCCAGCCGACGCCAGTTTATGGAGGCGCTGCGGCGGGAACTGCCGGCCGCGCTCAAAGCGATGCAATCTGGTAACGTCGCGCCGGTTGACCTCGCGCAAGCCAGCATCGGCCCCGGCATGGCGATCTATTCGCGTTACAGCAAGGTGCTGGAAGCCGACGGCACACCGATGCGCGTCCGCACGGCGCTGGGGCTGATCAACGCCGCGCTGGATGAATACCTCGCGGAGCAGGACGGCGACATCGACGCGGACACACGTTTCGCGGTGGATTGGTTCGCGCAGTTCGGCTTCAATGAAGGCGAGTTTGGTCAGGCGGATGTGCTGGCGCGGGCGAAGAACACCAGCGTGGCCGGGGTGGAAGCGGCGGGGCTGGTGGTGGCCGGCCGCGGCAAGGTCAGGCTTTTACACTGGAAGGAATACGACTCTGGCGTATGGGACCCCACGCAGGACAAGCGCCCAACGGTGTGGGAGGCGACGCATCACCTCATTAAGCAGCTGAACAATAAAGGCGAAACGGGTTCCGCCGAGCTGATGACCAAAATGCCGCACGATATGGCCGCCGAAGCGCGTAATCTCGCTTATCGCCTGTACAGCATCTGCGAGCGCAAGGGCTGGGCAGACCTCGCGCGCGATTACAACGGGCTGGTCATTAGCTGGTCGGGCATCGGCGAGCAAGCGGCCCACCTGCGCGATGCGATGGTGCAGGCCAGGTTGTTTGATGATGTGTAGGGGCACCATACATTGCGTCCACGATTGGATACCCCATGACCACACATCACCATCGCCGTTCCATACGTTTGAAGGATTACGATTACACGCAAAACGGCGCGTATTTCGTGACGATCTGCACGCATGACAAACGGTGCACATTCGGTCAGGTGGTGGATGGCGCGATGGTGGTCAACGAATGGGGGCGGATTGTTCAGGCGTGTTGGGATGAAATCCCGGCGCATTACCCAATGGTAGAATTGGATGCGTTTGTGGTCATGCCGAATCATGTGCATGGTGTGATTATGATTATAAATGACGCAGGTAGGGGCATGGCATGCCATGCCCCTGCGAATGACACGACATGCCATGCCCCTGCGAAACGTGAATTTTCGAAACCCATCGCCGGATCGTTACCAACCATTGTTGGCGCGTTCAAATCGGCGGTGACCAAATATATCAACCGCCTGCCGGACGCCCCCGATCACCCGATCTGGCAGCGCAATTATTACGAACACATCATCCGTGACGAAAAATCTTTAAATCAAATCCGCGCCTATGTCTTCAACAATCCGGCAAAGTGGGTGGAGGATTCGTTGTATATATCGTAGGGACGCAGTAAATTGCATCTGATGAGAGGATGAGGGCTATGGCAAAATCGAACCGGGATCGCATCGGCGAAATTATGGACGCGCTCAAGGCTGGTCTGGGGCCGTTCGTCCTGCGCGAGTATCACAACGCTTATGGCAACAACTTCATAGCCGAGGTGACCAGCGTGCTCACGACGGGCGCATACCGCCCGGACGCCCTGACAGACATTCAAACCGCGCTGGCTCAGATCGACGTGCAGGGCTGGCTGAACCTGTTAACACGCCGCTGGGACGAGGTGTTCAAAGCGCGGCTGGGGCGCGCCGAGCGCAGCTACGTGTTCGAGCTGCTCGATGCGCGCAACGATTGGGCGCACCAGGCAGCGTTCACGAACGATCAGGCCTACCGCGTGGCAGATACCGCCTACCGCCTGCTGACGGCGGTCAGCGCGCCCAACGAAGCGCAGATCGTGCACGAGATCGCGCAGGAGCTGCTGCGCCTGCGCTTTGAAGCCGAGCAGAAAGCATCCTTGAGATCAACTGCGCCGCTCAGCGAAGCCCCTGCCACCACTCAGAATGGCCTCAAGCCGTGGCGGCTGGTGGTCAAACCCCATCCCGACGTCGCCAGTGGGCGCTACATTCAGGCTGAGTTCGCCGCGGATCTCGCCCAAGTGGTGCAGGGCAAAGCTGATCCTGAATACGGGGACCCGAAAGAGTTCTTCCGCCGCACCTACCTCACTGAAGGGTTGCTCGACCTGCTGGTGACGGGCGTGAAGCGTCTGACAGGTCAGGGCGGCGACCCGGTCGTGCAGCTTCAAACTAGCTTCGGCGGCGGCAAGACCCACAGCATGCTGGCGCTGTATCACCTCCTCGGCGGGCAGATTGGCTTCAGCGAGATTCCGGGCGGCGAGAATATCGTCAAACGGGTTGGCGACATTGATGACCGCATCAGCGCCAACCGCGCAGTGATTGTGGGCACGGCCTTCAGCGCCACCGAGCGGCGCCGCTATAAAGACTGTACCACGCACACCCTCTGGGGCGACATCGCCTACCAGATTGGCGGCATAGAAGCCTATCGCATGGTTGAGAAGGCTGATCTTGCGGGCGTTAGTCCGGGGTCAGATACGCTCTTAGAACTCTTTGAGAAATTCGGCCCGGCGCTGGTCATCATCGATGAGCTGGTGGCCTTCGCGCGCAACCTCTACCACGTGAGCGAGCGGCTGCCCGCGGGGTCGTTCGACGCGGTGATGACCTTCGTCCAAGCGCTGACGGAGGCGGTCAAACGCTCGAGCGATTCGATGCTGCTGGTTTCTATCCCTGAGAGTGACATCGAAATCGGCGGGGAAGGCGGCAAGGCTACGCTCGACGCCCTGGCCAAGACCATCGGGCGCGTGGAATCGGTCTGGAAGCCGGTCACAGCGACGGAGAGCTTTGAGATCGTGCGCCGCCGCCTGTTTTCATCTGAGATGGATTATGCCGCGCGCGACGCGGTGCTTTCGGCGTTTCATAAGATGTACACCGACAGCAAGAGCGAATTTCCGCCTGGCGCGGTGGAGAGCGACTACTTTCAGCGCATGAAGGAAGCCTATCCGATTCACCCGGAGCTGTTCGCCCGGCTGTATGAAGACTGGTCCACGCTGGATCGCTTCCAGCGCACGCGCGGCGTGCTGCGCCTGATGGCGGCGGTCATTCATCGCCTGTGGCAGGATAACGACCAGTCGCTGTTGATTATGCCGGGGTCAATTCCGTTGTGGGCGGCGACAGTGCGCAATGAGATGCTGCGCTACCTGCCGGATGGCTGGTCGGCGATTGTAGACGCTGACATCGACGGCGAGAACTCCAAGCCCTACCAGATCGATAAAAGCGTACCGACGCTGGGTCGGTACACCGCCAGCCGCCGTGTTGCCCGTGCAATTTTCGTCGGCAGTGCGCCATCAGTGGCCGGACAGAGCGTGCGCGGCATTGAGGAAGTGCGTGTGCGCCTGGCGACCGTACAGCCGGACGAACCGATTGCCGCGTTCAATGATGCGCTTCGTCGGATGAGCAACCAGCTCACCTATCTGTACACCGACGGCAGCCGCTACTGGTATGACACCCGTCCGACAGTTAACCGCATGGCGGAGGATCGTGCGCAGAACATCCACGCTGATTTGGTGTATCAGGAGGCGATTAATCGCCTACGGGCAGTGCCTTATAACCGTGCATACTTCGCTGCCGCTCACATCGCACCACAGAGTTCCGGCGATGTTGCCGACGAATGGCGCACCCGTGTGGTGGTTCTCGCACCGGATTATGGGCACAAGAAGAACGGGAGCCTGTCACGAGCACAGGAAGTCGCCAAAGAAATCCTCGAAAACCGCGGGAACTCGCCGCGCTTGTATCGCAACATGCTGGTGTTCATTGCCCCGGATGCCAATACCGTTGAGGCATGGGAGAAATCTCTGCGCGAGTATCTGGCATGGAAATCTATCGACAATGAAGCCGAAACCCTCAACCTGGATGCCCAGCAGCGTAAACAGGTTGCTAACGCGCTCAAACGCACCGAAGAAACGCTGCGCATACGTTTGCAGGAAACCTACAGCTGGCTGATTGTTCCCGCCCAACCCGACCCCACTGGACCAATCGACTATCAGGCACATCGCATCAGCGGGGAGGACAGTTTTTATGATCGCGCCGCCCGTAAACTGCGCCAGAGCGAGCTGCTCATCCAGCGTTGGTCGCCAGATGGTCTGAGTGAGGAGCTGAACCGTTACCTGTGGCGCGACCAGCCGCATCTGGGGTTGAAGCAGCTGTGGGAATATCTTGCTCGCTACTGCTATCTGCCACGCCTGTGTAACGAAGAGGTCCTGATACAAGCGGTGAAAGAGGGCGTTGCCCGTGCCGATGCGCCTTTCGGATATGCGACGATGGTCGGGCTGGAGGGCGTATACAAAGGGCTGACATTCGGGCTCAGCACAACCATCTACTTCGATGACAACGCAGTGATCGTGCGCCCAGAGATCGCGCGGGCCCAGCTTGAAGCGGCGCGTCAGGTACAGGCACTGACGCAGACGGCGCCGGCGGCTCCATCCGCTGATTCTCATGAGAGACCATACATTCCAGCAGAACCACCGCAACCCAGACTGACCACGCGCTATCACGGCACGGTATCGCTCGACCCGCAGCGCGTAAACCGCGAAATGGCGACGATTGTCGAGGAGATTATCCAGCGCCTCACTAGCCTGACCGGCACACAAGTGAACATCACACTGGAAATCAGCGCCGAACGTTCAACCGGCTTCGACGAGGCAACCATCCGCACCATCAATGAAAACAGCCGCACCTTGAAGTTCAAGAGTCACGGGTTTGAAAGGGAGTAGAGATACCCGGCTGCAGACGCCGCAAGCCGCGCAATGCCACCTTTTAGGGCGTGGTTCACCTGCTCACCTGTCGCCTAACCGCTGACACCTGTCTGCGACGCCTGCTACAATGCCGCACGGCGGAGGGTATGCACAGCGAGGAGAGGACATGAAAGCGCTTGTCACCGGTGGGACGGGGTTTGTGGGGTCGCACGTAGCGCGGCAGCTGGCCGTGGCCGGGCAGCAGGTGCGCGTGCTGCATCGCCAGACCAGCCGCACCCAAGCCCTTGAGGGGGTCCCTTATGAGCCAGCCTACGGCGACGTGACCGACCGCGAGGCCGTACGCCGCGCGTGCGACGGCGTGGCGGTGGTCTATCACGTGGCTGCTGTGGCCGACTATTGGCGGGCGGACGTCAAGCGCATGTTTGAAGTCAACGTGGAAGGGACGCGCCATGTGCTGGCAGCGGCACAAGAGGCGGGCGTGCAGCGCGTGGTGTTCACCAGCAGCGCGGCGGCGCTCGGCTTTTTGGACGACCGCCCATCAGACGAAACTGTGCCGTTCAACCTGCCCAAAGACAAGTTCCCCTATGGCTACAGCAAAAAGCTGGCAGAGGAAGTCGCCAGCGGCTTTGCGGCGCAGGGCTTGCCCGTCGTGACGCTCAACCCGGTGGTTATCATGGGGCCGGGCGATCTGAACGTCATCAGCGGGACGTTTATGCTCCAACTCAAGCGCTATGGGATGCTCACGCCGCTGACGCGCGGCGGCGTCTCGGTGATCGACGTGCGCGATGTGGCGCGCTATCACCTGCTGGCAGCGGAGCGCGGCCAGAGCGGCGAGCGCTACGTGCTGATGGCCGCCAACTATACCTATCACGAGTGGTTCGGCATGATCGCGGAAGTCGTGGGGGTGCGCCGGCCGCGGATCACCCTGCCGAATTGGGTGCTGCCGCCCGCCGCCGCTGCAATCGACGTGCTGCGCGGAGTGGGGGTACGCACGCCGATTGACGCGAATCAGGTGCGGCTGGGCGCTAAGTTCGTCTACTTCAACGGCGAGAAGGCTCATCGCACGTTCGGCGCGCCGCAGATCGACATGCGCCAGAGCCTGCAAGACACCTACACGTGGTACAAGCAGGCCGGGCTGATCTAGGGGATGGCATCGCCTGACGTGAGGGGACGGCCTCATCCCTTCCCAGGGTAAACTTCAACCAAATGTTCGACCAAATGTTCTGATGCTGTGGCGCGTTGTGGCGTATGGTGAGGGTGCGCACCTTAACAACGCCATACTGCAAGATCTATTCGTAAGCATACAACCACAGTCAAAAGGACGGAGGATGAACGCTGTCAAACTGTTGGACGTACCTGATCGCGTGGGGGGGTATCTGGTGGTGTGGGGCAGCCCCGCCGCCCGCGACCTGCACGGCGATTACTTCACACCGGAGACGGACTTCGGCCTTGAGTGGTTTGAAGCCCGTCCGATGCTCTATCATCACGGCCTCGACGACGGAGTGCAAGCGAGCGTCGTCGGGCGCATCGACCATCTAAAAGCCGACGAGGTCGGCTTGTGGGCGGAGGGGCAGCTCGACCGCCGCCACCGCTACGCGGAGGCGATCCGCCGCTTGATCGCCAAAGGAGCACTGGCGTGGTCGTCGGGCAGCCTGCCGCACCTGATCCAGCGCGCTGCCGACGGCTGCATCCGCCGGTGGATCCTTGTGGAGGGCAGCCTGACGCCCACCCCAGCCGAGCCGCGCCTGACCGACGTCAGCTTGATCACGCCGGCCTATCGCGCCTTGGGGATGAACCCCGCGCCGCTGCTGCCTGATGAGCCATTCACCCAGCAAGGAACTTCCCAGAAAGGCCCCCTCATGAACGATGAACCCAAGACCTTCAAGCGCCTGCCGATTGCCGACGCGCAGGACGCCCAGCGCATCCGCGTCAGCAGCGAGTTCGACGCCCTCAGCGCAGAGGACATGCTGCACGGCTATGTGCTGCTGCGTGCCAGCCGCGACTTCCACGGGGTGAGCGAACGCTACGCCAACGCGCTGGCACACAAAGTCCGCAGCGCCAACCTCTCCCACCTCAAAGCCGATGAACTCTCTACCAGCACGCAGGCGGGCTACGGCGATGAGTGGGTGCAAGAGCTGTGGAGCGCGCAGATCTGGAAGAAAGCGCGCGTGGACAACGTCGTCATGCCGCTCTTCCGCGCGGTTGATATGCCCTCTAACCCGTTCGATCTGCCCGTAGAAGGGGCCGACCCCGTGGTGACATTCGTCCCTGAGACAAAAGACGAGGCCCAGCTTACATTGGGGGCGAGCAACCCGATCCCGGACAGCAAGATCGGCAGCGGCAAGGTGGTGCTGCACGCCAAGAAGCTGGCGCTGCGGGTGGGCTTCAGCAGCGAACTGGTAGAGGACAGCATCGTGCCGGTGGTGGCGCTCTACCGCGAGCAGGCCGTGCGCGCGATTGCGGATGCGATTGACCACGCGCTGCTGAACGGCGACACGACCACCGCCGCCACCGGCAACATCAACAGCGACCACGCCGCGCCGCCCGCGGGGTCGGTTTACCTCGCGTTTGACGGGGTGCGCAAGACGGCGCTCAGCACAGTGGGGAACGCAGTTGACATGGGCAACGCTGCGCCGACGCTGGCCAAGCTGCGCGAGGCGCGCTTTGCGATGGCTTACCGCTACAGCGCCCGCCCCAACGAACTGGCGTGGATCGTCGACGGCGGCACGTATGCCCGCCTGTTGAGCCTGCCGGAACTCATCACGATGGACAAAGCAGGGGCGCTGGCCACGGCGCAGACCGGCCAAATCGGCTTCTTGGACGGTATTCCGGTCTTGGTCAGCTCGCTGATGCACCCGACAGAAGCCGATGGCAAGGTGGGCGCTGGCCCTAACAACCGCGGGACGGCGGTCTGTGTGTATCGCGGGGGGTGGTTCGTGGGCTATCGGCGCAAGATCAGCGTCAACGTGGACTATCTGCCCTACTACGACAGCTATCAACTGACGGCCAGCGTGCGGTTGGGCTTCGGGCGTTATGACGACGACGTAGCCAGCGCGCTGTACAACATCGCCATCTAGGGGCAGCGCAGGGGCGACCGGGTGGGTCGCCCCTATCGTGCGGTGTCTGTCACTGGCTCGATGGGCAGCTCAGCGGTGGGGGTGATCTGGCGCTGGAGGTCGATCAACTGGGTGCGCAGCTCTTGAATCTGGCCGTCGCGCACGGCGATGCTCAGGCGCAGGTTGTCGATGTAGAGCAAGGTGCTGGCGATGACGAGCAGCATCGCAAAGGCCAACACCAAGAAGATCATCTCTTCGCCAATGAGCTTATGCATCGTGTTGAGGAAACGCTGGGCAGGGGTGCGCGGCGGCTCTGGCGCTGGGTGGGTGAACTTCAGCGACCCTAACGTTCCGAACGGGCGCGAGGGAGGACGACCGAACGCCCCCGACGAGGAAGCTGAAGAGGAGGAGCCGAACGTGCCACGGCTCCCGAAAGAACGAAACGATGAATCGCCGCTTGAGCTGCCGGTCGATGGCAGGCGGCTGGCAAAGCCACCCAAACGCGACGTGGAGGGTGACGACTCGTCGTTTTCGTCGTCGTCCGCCTCATATGGTGGAAAATAGTCACCAGCAGCAAAGAACTTATCGTCGCCATCAGGCAAGCCGAATTCGTCGTCTCGCATCACGCTATCCATGCCAAGGTCGCGGTTGATAAATTCCTCGAAGGGGTCTTCCTTCTTGTTGTCATCATCGGCGGGCAGCTTATCTTCTGGCACGATGAGTCACTTTCTGCTACACGAACGAAACGGTTATCTTGTTCATTATACGACAGAACCCGCGAAAGGTCGCTAAAAGTGTGATGACGAGTTCAGGGCACAGCATTCGCGACGGCCTGCGTACACTCGTGGAACAGAGCCATGATGTGCTGGGTGCGGGGGCCGGGCCGCCCCCCGCTGAACACGGTGTCATCCACGCGCACGACCGGCACTACCTGCTTGTTGGCAGCGGTGATGAACACCTCATCGGCTTGCAGGAACTCAGTCACGGGCAGTTCGCGGACGGTGATCGGGTAGTGTGGCTCGGCCAGCTCAAGGATCGTCTGGCGGGTGATGCCGGGCAGAATGCCGGCGGCGGGCGTGACGAGTTCATCGCCGAAGAAGGCGAATACGTTCGTTGTCGTGCCCTCAAGGATGCGCCCATAGCGCTGATAAAGGGCTTCAATCGCTCCCTGCTCACGGGCGCGCTTCTGGGCGATGATGGCGGGGATGTAGTTCGTGCTCTTGCTGTCCGGGAAGATGCGCTCGATGTCGACGATGATGACCTTAACGCCGTCGGTATACCAATGGGCGGGCGGGGGCTGGAGCGGCGTCACCATCACGATCAAGCGGCTCTCGCCGGTGGGGGTGATGTTGTCTGGGCTGAGGCCGCCCGTCACCACAAGGCGGATGTTGAACTCATCGCTCAGGCCGCGGTTCGTCTCGAGCGTCTGCATCACGATGTCGTAGATCTGCTCGTCGGTGTAAGGCAGCGCTAGCTCGATGATGTTGCAGCTTCGGCGCAGGCGGGCGATGTTGTCCTTCAAACGGAACGGCCGTCCGCCGTAGGTGCGCAAAAAGTCAAATGCGCCAAACCCGCGCAGGACGGCCAAATCCGAAGCGGGGATGACCGCTTCATCCGACGGTAAAAACTGTCCGTTGACGTAATAAACACTCATAGGGACTTCCCCGAATCACTCGACACATGCCGCAAGATGCCTCAAGTGTAACGCGAAACGCCGCAAGGGGGGAGTACTGAGTGTTGCGAGAGGAGGGCGCAGTTCGCCACGCCCTCCTGAACAAGTTCTAGCGCAGCTCGCTGCGGTAGACGCTGCCGAGGGCGCTCTCAAAGATCGGGCTGATGCGCACGCCGAGCAGCTCGTTGATCGGCAGCACGGCGGTGATCTCTGCGTTGAACGAGCCGTACAAGTTAGCTAGATAGCGCCCGCGCTGGACGATCAACCACTGGATCTTGCCGGCGCTATCGTCGCACATCGTGAAGTCGATCTCATAGCCGAGCGTGCCAGCGTCCGTCTCGAGCTTGGTGTAGCCGTTGGCGGCGGCCAGCTCGTCGAGGAAGCCGCTCTCGAGGACGGAGCTAGCGGCTTCTGGTGTCTCGAAAGCGTCGACAAAGTAGCCCAACAGGTCGAAGCCGTAGCGCGGCTCACAGCCGACCTGTTCCACTTCGGCAGCAACGCGATACTGGAAGCCCGCGCCGGTCAGCAGGTCGCGGTAGGCATCGCGTACGCTCTCAGGCTCGGCGTCGATCACTTCGTCCAGCGTCTGGAGGCCGTTCTGCGTCGTGCGCAGGTCGTCGGGCAGGGCGCTGCCGGTGACGGTGGTCGAAAGCGCCGCAGCGAACTCTTCCGCGGTGGCGACGGGCGTCGTGTCTTCAAAGGTGGTGGCGACGCTGGCGGGGTCAGTGACGATGATCACCGTGTCGAGGCGCGCGCCGGGCGTGGTGGCGGTCTGCGGGTCGCGCAGGCGCAGACTGCGAACGGTTTCGAAGCCTTCGATCACGTCGCCGAAGATGGTGTGTGCGCCGTTCAGCCACGGGGTTTCAACGGTGGTGATGAAGAACTGGCTGCCGTTGGTGGCGGGGCCAGCGTTGGCCATCGCCAGCAGGCCGGGCCGATCAAAGTTGAGGAAGCCGAGCGGCTCATCCTCGAAGCGGTAGCCGGGGCCGCCCGCGCCGCTTCCGGTCGGGTCGCCGCCTTGCGCCATGAAGTTCTCCAACACGCGGTGGAAGGTGGTGTTGTTGTAGTAGCCCTGCTGCGCCAAGAAGACGAAGTTGTTGACCGTCACGGGCGTGTAGCGCTCGAACAGATCAACGTAGACCGGGCCAGCCTCGGTGCAGAAGATGGCGCGGTAGTCCACCCCGCGTTGCAAGACCTGTTCAGGCTGCGCGAATTGGCGCACGGTTGGCTCGCTGGTGTCAGCGGCGGCGCAAAGCTCTGCCGGGGTTTGGGGGGTCTGAGCGCTGGCCACCCCCACGGCTACTGCGATCACGCTGAAAGCGCCAAGAAACCGAGTAAACGACATGATGAATCCCTTTAGCTTGTGCGAACACTTCAGCGAGTATACGGCCAATTTGTAAATAAAGTGAGGCCTCATCTTCAAAGCTCGCGGCTGGCCGCGGGCAGTGCTAATCGTTCAGTAAAAAAAGGAGATTCCCATGAGCCTGTTCACGCTGGCCACGCTGGCCGAGTTCCGCGCCTACCTCGGCGTAGAGACGGGGGTGGACGCGCCGCTGCTGCACGCGCTGCGCGCGGCCACCGCCCACATCGAACATCAGACCCACCGCCGCCTTGCCCCGTGGCGCGGCGAGCGCTACGCCGACTTGCTGCTGCACGACCTACGCGAGTGCCTGCTGCGCGAGGAGCTGCTGACGCTGCACGCCTGCTGGGACGCCTACGATCAGCCGATCCCGTTAGACGACTTGGCGCTGCTCTACGGCAGCGTGCTGCACCGACTGAACGGCGTCTTCCCACATCGTGGCGGGCCGATCGGGGCAGTGCGCGTGGCGGGCATCTGGGGCTGCCACGACAACTGGGCGCAGGCGTGGCGCAGCACCAACGACGCGCTGAGCGCCGCGCTCGACGCGACCAGCCCCACGCTGAGCGTCACTGACGCTGACGGGCCAGACGCCGCGTTGATCGCCCCGCGCTTCGGCGTCGGCCAGTTGATCCAACTGGAGGAAGAGTTCTGCATCGTGCTGAGCGTGGACGCCGCCGCCAACACGCTGCACGTCCAGCGTGGGGCACACGGCACGCTCGCAGCGGCCCACCCTGCCGCCACGCCCATCGCGCGCTACGTTCCGCCCGCGCACCACGTCCAAAGTTGCCTACGGCTCGCCGCGTTCTTCTATCGCCAGCCGCTGGAGGAGGCCACCGCCCTGCCGACTGACGCGCCGCCGCCGCGCCCCCGCCTGTGATGAGGAGGTCACGATGAGCCTGCAGCACGCGCTAAACGCGCTCGCCGCCCTGCCCATCAGCGGGGTGAACGCTTATGGGGTGGGCGCGCTGCCTGCCGTGGCGCAGCGCGCCACCCTGCCCGCCCTGCTGGTCGTGCCGTTTGACCTGCCCGATCTGCCGCTGCTGCCGAGCGACGGGCTGAGCGCCGCGACGTTCGAACAGGGCAGCACCCACGCTCAGATCAGTGTGACGCACCTGTTGCTGCTGACGACGACCGAGGCGGCGCAGCCGCTGCGCGCGACCATCCCCGCCCTGATCGCCGCCGTTGATGCCGTGCTGGCCGCCTACGCCGCTGACCCGCTGCTAGGCGACGCGCTGGCCGAGCCGATGCGCGTGCGCGCCGCGCTGGGGGTCTACCCGTGGGGCGTGAGCCGCTTCTACGGCTGTGCCTTTCGCCATCAATGGCTGCTGCGCCTGTGAGAGGATCCGACCATGCCCAACCGAATTCGGCTGCTGCTAGACAGCGCCAACGACCTCTCGTTCACGACGGACTTGACGCCGCGCCTGTTGAGCCTGCGCTGGCGGGCAGGCATGGCGCAGCCCACCGACGCCGTGGCTGCCCCGCTGGATGGGCACGCGCTGCTCGACGCGGCGGCGCTGGACGTCAGCGGCTGGGAGGGGTTGGCCGTGCGCGTGCTGCACGTCAACCAGCCGCTGCTCACCGCTCGGGTCGGCGGGGTCACGCCGGCGCTGGGGCGCGCCCGCCCACAAGC
>DAOUBS010000124.1:0-7002 GCA_034432435.1 Anaerolineae bacterium | reverse complement strand
AACCGCTCTCGCAGCCCCACCGGATGAAGCTGCCTCATGGCGTGTCAACCACTTCAAGGTAAATGCGTTTGTTGATCCCGCCCTTGCTCTTGTAGTCGCTGACGCGCAGGCGGCCAATTTCAGCGGTGTTAGCCAGATGTGTGCCGCCGCAGGCTTGCAAGTCCAGCCCGACGATCTCCACCGTTCGCACTTCAGTAATCCCCTCTGGTAGCAAGTTGATCTTGGTGCGAATCAAGTCAGGGATCTGAAACGCTTCCTGGCGTGGCAGCACCTGCACGCGCACCTCACGCCCAGCGGCCACCTCTGCGTTGATGCGCGCCTCGATGTCGTCCACCAATTCCCGCTGCATGCGCTCAAACTCAAAATCCATGCGCCCTTGCAGTGGCTGCATGTCTCCGCCTGTGACCAGCGCGCCATACGTGCGGAACACGACTCCGCACAGCACGTGCAGCGCGGTGTGAATGCGCATCAGCTGGTAGCGCTTCTCCCAGTCGATCTCCCCATGCACTGCCGTTCCAACCGCAGGCAGCGCGCCGTCCAGCACGTGCCAATTGCCCTTTTGAACTTTTGTGACAGGCAGCGTCTCGCTGTTGACTACGAGAAGCCCCGTGTCGCAGGGCTGGCCGCCTCCGCCCGGGTAGAACGCCGTCGCTGAAAGCTGCACCGCGTTCTGTGCCGCGTCAATCGCTGTTACCTCTGCGTCGAACGACCGGCAGTAGCTGTCCGTCTGATAAAGCAGCTGCATCTTACGCCTCACTTTCTGAAAGATCTACGCGGTTCCGCATGCGGACAACCACTTCTCGCGCGCCGAGGCTGCGCCAGAAGGCCTGCCCAACGGCATTCGTACTGGCCACAAACCACTCATACTCGAACACGTTGCACGAGGCAAAAAACTGCTCCATCGCGCGCACCAACGCTCGGCCGATGCCACGCCCGCGATTGGCCTCCTCTACAAACACATCGCCGATATAACCAATCACATCTGCCCTGAACATCTCAAGGCTCATTTTCGCAATCATGCCCGTGATGTAGCCGACAATTTCACCGTCGACCACAGCCACGTAGGTACGACTGTGTGAATCATTTAGAAGGCCCTGGATGCGCGCCGCGTAGCGCTGTGGCCCGTCATGTGTCGCTTCAGGCATTGCTGCGTCTAGTGCGCGATGATAGGCCACCAACTGCGACCACAGCGCACCGATCCGCTCACAATCTTCTGCTTGTGCCACTCGAATTAGCATAGTCGAACGACATACCTCCCTTCGACTTGGCGTGCACCACACGCATACCAGAACGCTTCTTCCACTGGCAGGCGTGCCTCGGCACAAGCCTCAACCTGCTTGATGCCCATTTCGCGCCACGCCGACACCGCTTCACGCCACAGCGCAGCGCCGATCGCCCGCGTTTGTGTCGTGTGAAGGTCTACCAGCAAATGCCGAACGAACGCCACGCCTCCCAGTCGTTCATACAGGAGACTGCCCACTACGTTCGACGCCTCGACCACCCACCCCATGCTGTGACGATTCGACGACGTCCAAGCCTGTTGATTCAGCATCGGCACAGACGTGCGATATAAACTAGACCGCAGCGTCTCTAGATCGCACCAGTATTGGAACAAGGTGGGCAGATCGTCTGATGTAACATGGCGTACTGTCAACACGCCTGCATTGCCTCAACCATCTTCTTTGCCTACAATCTTAGCGTATGCGCAGCCAACTCGTTATACCCGAAGATCAAATTCCGAACTGGATTCGCAGCGCCAACCGCGGATTGGACTGGGGGGGCATCGTTGTTGCCATAGCTGCGCTGATCGCGAGCCTCCACTACTGGTCGGGGGGCATGCTCACCCCAGAAAATGACAGCATTCACCTCGCGTTCCGCGCCCATGACACAACCATCAGCTTGTTGGAAGGGGTGCTCTACCCCCGCTGGTCGCCCCACGCGGTGTACGGCTACGGCGCGCCGATCCTGCACTTCTCACCCCCGCTGGCGTCCTACAGCGCTGCCCTGCTGACCCTGCTGTTCACCGACAATGTCGCAGTCAGCGTTGGGGTGTTGATGAGCGTCGCGCTCGTCTTAGGTGGAACAGCTACCTACGCCTACATTTTGCAGCATCTCGGGGCGCGGGCTGCTTTCGTTGGAGCGTTAGCCTTCTTGCTCAGCCCGGCGTTTAGTTGGCTGCTGCCTTACCATCTAGGCGATATCCCGACGATGCTAGCCGCGGGTCTGCTGCCTGTATTCATCTGGGCGCTGGATCGTACGCTGCGCGTCACGAGCGCGCTTGACGTGCCGCTGCTGGCTTGCGCGTGCGCGCTGCTGCTGCTGTGCGCCCCTCCGATGTACACACTGCTTGCTCTCATGTTGGGGGGAGGAGCGTCCGCACTGCGATTCAACAGCGTGCGCCGCCGGTGGCCGCACCTCCTCATCGCGCTGCTCTGCGGGGGGGCGCTCAGCGCGTTCTACTGGCTGCCAGCCGCGCTTGAAGCCGACGCGATGACATGGCAGCAGTTGCCGACAAGCCAAGCTGCTCTCATTCACTGGTCAAATTTGGTCGCCCCGTTCATCACTCCTGATCCAATCGCGGCCACCCCGCCCCCTCAACCAACAGCTGGGCTGGCGATCGTTGGGTTGGGGTGCTGTGCGCTAGTCACGCAGTTGACGACGCGGCGCTTTCAACCTTTTGGCCTCGTTTGGGGGGCCATAGCGATATGCATGGCAGTTAGCGTCATCGTTCTTCAAGCGGCGAGTTTAGCGGCGGCCTTTACGTGGTGCGCTGCGTTGGCGGGCGCGACGCTCTTGCCTGCGCTCGGCACGCCTCGCCGTCAGCGCAGCGGCTACATCCTCGCGCTGGTCGGCATCGCCACCGCCTACACGCCCGTTTACCTTGCCTTTCATCGGCAGCCGCTGTCTGTCGTCTTGAGCGAACAAGGCCAGCTTCTCTTTGAGCTTCGCGGGTACGGCATTGCGGGCGTCCCCACTGGCGTGAGCATTCCGAGCCGCGTTCCTCTGACAAACGGCCCCAACTCATCTTTGCTGACCGCGTACACCCGCGGGCTGCCTGATCGCCTCACACTGCTGAACGGCACACCAGACAAGGCCGTGCTGCTTCGCGCTCAAAGCCACAGCAGCACCTACACAATCGCCAGCGCAAGCCCTCTCAACGCCCAATACACAGTAAACCCCTTTGTGGGATGGCAAGCCAGCCTCGATGCCCGCCCAATCGACTTGACCCCCAATCCAGAAAACACCGGCTACCTCTTTTCACTGCCACCCACACGCGGCAGTGAGCTTCTCATCTACTTCGGCACGACACCCACACGCCAAGCCGGAGCGGCAATTAGCCTCGTGGGGTTAGGGATGCTGCTCTTAATTTGGCGCTGGCAGCATCGGCGCAAGGACTGGCATACGTACTTTCCGACGCTGCTCGCTGCGGATGACCTGCGGCGTATGGCAGTCGTCGGTGGCAGCTTGGCGCTGATTGCCGTCACTCTGTCGAGCAATCGGTTTCTGCCTGCCATCAGGCCAGTCCCCGGCGTCAGCCTCATCGACAGCGTAGCGCTCAACTATTCAAGCAGCAGCCCGCTGCAACTGCTCGCTTACCAGATGAACACCGAACAGGCTGATCTGCTCAACGTGATGCTTCACTGGCGCGTCTCTCGCCCGTTGAGCGATCTGCTGTTTATCAGCAGTTCCCTCGTCAGCACAACCGGAGAGGTTGTCACATCATCGCAGGCAATGCCACTCACCCGCATCCCAACGTCTGCTTGGCAGATCGACCGCTACTACACAACCTACCTCCAACTCGATCTCTCATCCGTTCCAAGAGACAGGCGCTACACGCTGATGCTGCGCGTCTTCTCATGCACAGCGCATGGCACAAACTGCGCAACCAGCCGCGCGCTCACCTTTTTCGACCAGCGCGGCGCGCGCCTCGGCACACAGCTGACTCTGCCGCAAATTCTGACCCGCTAGAGCTTGACGAAATTACCCCGCTTGTCGCAGCTTCAACTACTCGTTACACTAAACGCTGCAACGTAGTGAATATCAAGAAAGAGATTCCCTCATGAACCTTAACGATCTATCCCGTCGCATCGGCGAAGCGTGGCACTATCAGCGCCAGCGCGATTGGCGCCAAGCTGTCCGCGCCTTCCAAGAGCTTGCAAAAGAGGCTGAACGACTTGAGCGCACTGAAGCAGCCCTCCACCACATTGTAGATATTTACTATGGACTGGGCTTGTCTGAGCGAGCACTGGGCAACAAAGAGGCAGCTCTGAAAGCGTTCAACCAAGCAGCCTCCTTAGCGGCTGAGTCCTTTGAAATGGTCAAAGGACAGGGTGAGATCAATAACCTTGTCGACGAAGAAGATGACCGCTTCATGATGCTCGGCACGATGATCAAACAGCGCATCGCTGAAATGAGCTGAAAGCTCGACTTGTGGACAAACGTGAGCGGGTGACCGCAGCCCTTGCAGGCGAGTCACTTGACCAAGTGCCAGTTTGTTTGTGGCGTCATTGGCCAGGGGACGATCAGCGTGCGGCTGACCTTGCGCGCTGTGTGTCCTTCTGGCAAGGAGACTACAACTGGGACATCTGCGTTGCCCCGTCCTCGCCACACTTCCTGCTGACCGGTTACGGCCTCGTCGACAGGTTCGACGAGGATCTGCGCGGTGGGCGCACTGTCACGAAGCAGCCGATTAAGCGCTCACTCGACTGGACAGAGCTCCGTCCGCTTGACCCAACCCGTGGTGACCTCGCCAAGCAGATCGACATGTTGAGCCTGTTAAGCCGTGCTGTGAACTTTGAACAAGTGCCTGTCGTACAGGTTATTTACAGCCCATTCACCCAAGCCTTGCAGATGGTCGGGCGCGATACGGTGCTGCGGCAGATGCGCACGCATCGTGATCGCTTCATGTCAGGATTGACGACGCTCGCAGAGTCCACCGTGCGCTTGATCGACGCGCTGCGTCGTATGCCGCTGGCTGGCATCTACTACGCGATGGACGCCTCACACGAGCTGCTCGCAGAGACTGAGTATCGCAGCGTCGCCCTCCCGTTTGATCGACAGGTGATCACAGCGCTGCCTACGACGTGGTGGCTGAACATCGCTTGGCTGCGTGGAGAGAGCGCCATGTTCCAGCTTGGGCAGGAACTCGGCTTGAAAGCGCTAAATTGGGATTCATCCATCCGCAATCAGGAGCTTGACACAGTCAGCAATGTGGTACGCATCGGCTTAATGGCGGGGTTGTCGCATCAGCACCTGCATGACGCCACACCGAACGGCCTCCATGACACCCTGCGCCAAGCACTGACCACGACAGGCGGACGCCGCCTCATCCTGAGCTGCAACGGCCCAATCAAGCTGACGACACCCCTTTCCAACTTATACGCCGTGCGTGACTTTGTGCAACCAACCGTGAGGTAACTTCAATTATGTCACTCCGCGTGATCGCTGGCACGGCTCGTGGCCGCAAGCTCAAATCAGTTCCGGGTAACAGCACGCGCCCAATTATGGATCGCGTCAAGGAGGCGCTCTTCTCTATACTGGGCAGCTTCGTCGTCAACTCACGATTTCTCGATCTGTTCGGCGGCACGGGCAGCGTTGGCATCGAAGCGTTGAGCCGCGGCGCGGCGCATGCCACCTTCTGCGAGCTTGACCGTGTCGCACTCGGCATCCTGCGCGACAACCTGCAACACACCCAGCTTGACGATCGCGCTGAGGTGCTGGCGATGGACGCTTTCGACTTTCTACGTCGGCCTGCTCAGACGCCGTTTGACTACATTTACATCGCGCCGCCGCAGTACAAAGGGCTGTGGCTGGAAGCGTTGAAGCTGCTCGACGCTAACCCCACCCTGCTTGATGTCGACGGAATCGCTGTCGTGCAGATCCACCCCCGCGAGAAAGAGACCATAGAACTGGCACACTTTGCCGCCTACGACGAACGGCGCTACGGCAACACCTTGCTGTGGTTCTTTGAGAGACGAGACGCGCTCAGCAGCTAAAGGCCGCCCAGAGCGCCCCGCGCGTAGCGCACCGCGTCCTCAACGTCTGTCACATTGCCGAGCACCTGCGCTTCACGCAGCGCTGTTAGCAACTGCCCCACTTGCGGCCCCGGGGGAATGGCCAGCAGGCGCATCAACTCAGTGCCATCAATCAACACAGGAGGATTCACCACCTGTTCATAGCGATCAAAGTAATCTGACAGCAGCCGAATCGCCAGATCAACGCGCTGCAACCACAGGTCTTGTGGCAGATGCGGCCCGTATGTCGCCAAGATGTGCGCCATGCCCACCAGTAGGGCGTCGATGCCTGCCCCGCCCAGCGCAAACCAGTAACGGTGCGACGCGAGTAGGTCATAACTCGGAAGCTCATCGATCGTCGCAAACCCGCCCACAATCTGAACGAGCCGCTTCTTCTCCGCGTTGGAGAGACGCAGATCATCCGCCACACGTTCAGCTATCATGGTTCGTACATGACGTTGATCGGGCACAGCCAGCTCAACGCGATGCAGCAGCGCCGCCAGCACCAGCAGCGCCTGATGTGGCCGTTCATTCGCCCAGTGTTCGCTGAGATGTTCGTTCAGCCGTCGACGATAGCGGTCTAGCTGTATCACCAACATCCCCAAGTCAAAAGAAGCAGCTGTTTGATCAGTGCGCCGCGGGCTGATAGCAGTCAAAAGCGCAGTCAAGCGCTCGACAGCGTACAGGGTGTGCTGCCATGCGTCGAACACACAAGGGGCAGGCTGCTCACGGTTGACGAGCTGCCCCAGTTCAGGCACAACGTAATCCAACAGCTTCAGCGCTTGCAGCACGCGCAAGCCCGCATCAGCGTTTTCGAGGTTCAACAGCTTGAAGAACTCATCACGCAGCCGCTCTTTTGACACCTGAGTCAGATTGGGTGCAGCCTCACGAACCGCTTGCACCACATCAGGCATCAAACGAAAGCCAAGCTGCACGCTCTGCCGCACTGCGCGCAGTGCGCGCAGTGGGTCCTCCGCCAGCGCATTGG
>DAOUBS010000123.1:0-13211 GCA_034432435.1 Anaerolineae bacterium | reverse complement strand
CGTCAAACCGCAGATGCGTTGAATTTCGCCGCGGATGTACGCGCCCATCTCACAGATGAAATAGTCGATGCTATAGTCTTGTGCCACGTCGTTGTTTAGCGCGATGCAGACGCCCATCATCGTGTTGTAGCTTTTGGGCGTCGCGTAAGCCTTAAAGCGCCCGTTGAGGATGTCGCGTAAGTAGTTCTTGGTCGTGGTCTTGCCGTAGCTGCCGGTGATGCCGATCACTTTGGGGTGAACATCCGCCAGCACGCGCCGCGCCTGCCTAACGAAGCGGCGGCGCAGCGCCTCTTCAACGGGCAGCATCAAGACGTTGGCGGCAATCAACCAAGCGGGCGCTAGGCAGAAGGCCACAGCACCTACGACGCCGACGATTAATGCGCTGACGAGGCTGCTGTTAGTCACCGTCAAGCTCAGGTAGACCGCTGCGATCATGACCAGCGTGATCAACGTGAACGCGGTCGCCAGCAGGCGTAGGGCGCGCTGTGTGTGGACGAACTCCTTTTTCACGGGCGGCTCAGGTAGGGGGACGAGGGCGACTACGCCTGCAATAAGCATCGCAGCGAAGGGAACGAGCGAGAACCCATCGGGTACACGGTCGCTGAAGAGGGCGATCAGCGCAGCGATGACTACTGCGACCAGCGGGCGAACAGGCAGCGCGCGGCTCGGCTCTCGCAGCACCCAGCGCGCATAGCGCAGGTTCATGTACTCTTCGATCTGGAAGAAGCGCGCTTGCCGATACACGCGCTGGATGGCTGCTGCGGCCCACACAGCGGCGATTAGAATGCTTCCTATGATAACAGACGTCAACATGGCGGCATCTCCTAGGTCGGATTAATCGTCAAGCAGAAAGTGTGACATGATGTGCGCGGTCTCAGCGAGACGATCCAAGTAGCTGTAATGGCCTGCGCCCCTGTGAACGATGAGCGCGGCGTCCGGGATCAGCTTTTCAAGGGTTTGGCCCATCCACAAGGGGGTGTCGTTGTCTTGATCACCCCAGAACAAGAGGGTGGGCTGCGTTACGCGGGCCGCGTACTCGCCGAGGTCTTGGTTCACCACGTGGATGAAGGTCTCGCGCATAACGCCCGACAAGGCGTTAAAGTCAGACGAGCCATAGCGGGCGTTATAGCGCTGACGGAGCTGCTCGGCGAGGCCACCCGCGCCGGCGGCCGTCAGCGCGTGGCGGATGCCTTTGTAAGCACGGGTGCGGATCTGAGTCACTAACGGTAGAGGAGGGCGCAGCCCTGCGCTGTTGGCCAGCACGACGCGGCGAAAGCGCGTCGGGTACTCGGCGGCGAGGATGAGCGCCAGCCGCCCCCCGAAGCTGTGGCCGAACACATGCGCGGTGTTGAGCTGCAAGGCGTCCATCAGGCGCAGCGTCCACATCGCATAGTCAGTAACACGCCATGCAACGGTGGGGGCGGGTGTTTGACCGAAACCAGGCAGATCAACGGCGCAGACGCTTAACCCGCGCTCTGCCAACTTGGCGGCTAGCGGCCACACCAGCGACGCCGACGCGCCCCATCCGTGCAGCATCACCACGTTTGGGCCTTCCCCAGCGCGGTAAACAGCCGCAGGCGTTCCGGTGATGTCAACTAGCGTTGGCGAGGGCAGTTCTGGCATAGCGTCTGGTCATATCCCGATCTCGCGGCGTATTATAGACGAGCAAACCGAGGAAAGAGAGGCTGATCCGATGGGGTGGTTTGGGGTGCTGTTCTTAGCATGGGCGCTGACGGGGGGTTACACTGCGCCGATTATGCTCGATACCGTGTTCTACCTAGAGCCGGTGGACGAATTGACTTTCACGGAAGATTTTCAACAGGGGTGGTTTGTGCTAAACGACGACGGCACGGTGGCGGTGGTCTTCGACCGTGAGGGGGGCGTGTGGCGCTACGACCTGGGCGGCGAACTGCGCCTGCTCTACACCGATGAACCGTTGTCGATGGTGACTGGCTTGTTCACGGGCGAGACGTTCCATGGGCTGCACAACATCGGCGACACGATCCGTATCTACCGCGTCATGGATGAGATTGAGATCATCGACATACCGAGCGAGGCGCCCGCGCTCGACTTCTGGACGCTCGATGACGGCTCATACACGATCGAGCGCCTCTCTGCGCCGATGCTGGTGGTTGACCCGATGGGAGAGGTGATGTACGAAGAGGAACTGCTGCTGCACGATCCGAACAACGTGGTGCGCATCGGGCGTATCCCCAGCCCATACGCGGTGACTTCAACCGAGGAAGGGCTGGTCACGCTGTGGTATTGGCCGCTCAACCGCGCCATTGCGACATTGGACAACGGCACGGGCATCCCCTCAGTGTTTGGCAACATCAACAGCCCCGTGACGCACCTCGTCTGGCGCGACAACTTCGACACGACGTTATACTTGCTTGACTTCACCACGGGCGAGAATCGAGCCATTGCACCGCTGAACGATGAGTATGTGCAGTGGTTTTTCCTCGGCCCCAACGCTGATGTCATTCTGGGGGTGAACGTCAACTCTGTTCCGAACGTGTTCGTTTGGGATGTGGCCACGGGTGAACGGTTCGACCTCGGCCCATATTTGACGTGCGAGCGCCCTCAGCCCGATCGCGCCCGTCTGAGCACAGACGGCACGACGCTGGTGATTGGCTGTGACGCGGGGTTGCAGTTCTGGCGTGTGGTGATCGACGCGCTGGGTTAACCTACAAGCAGGCGGCGATCTGCGCGGCGATGCGGGCGTTGTTCGCCAACAGCGCCTGGTTGGCCGTCATCGAACGCCCCCCCGTGAGCTGAGCGACCCGCGCCAGCACGAACGGAGTCACTGCTTTGCCGTGGACGCCCTGTGCTGTGGCTTCCTGCGTCGCCTGCTGGATGGCCGCCTCAGCGGTTTGATGGTCGATGGCGTGTTCAGCGGGGACGGGCACAGCGATCAGGATGCCATGCTGCGCTCGGATCTGCTGAGCCGCACGGACGATGCTGGCAGCTTGTTCTGGTGTGTCAACGCGGGCGTCAATCGCAAGGCCGCTGTCGCGCGAGTAGAACGCGGGCAGGCTGTCAGTTTGATAGCCGAGGATCGGCACGCCCTGCGTTTCGAGCACTTCCAGTGTGAGCGGCAGGTCAAGGATCGACTTTGCGCCCGAGCAAACGACGACCACAGGGGTACGGCCTAGCTCCATCAAATCAGCCGACACGTCATAGGGCGCGCCGCGATGTACGCCCCCGATGCCGCCGGTTGCAAACACGCGAATGCCCACCATGTGTGCCACGATCATCGTCCCGGCGACGGTTGTTGCCGCGTCCTCTTGCAGCCCTACGGCAATTGGCAGATCGCGCCGTGAGCATTTGCGCACGGTTCCTGATTCGGATCGTCCCAACGTTTCGATCTGGTCGTGGGTCAAGCCGACAGTGATCTGACCTTTGAGCACGGCAATCGTCGCAGGGACTGCGCCCCCCTCGCGCACGGCGTGTTCCATCGTCAGCGCCGTGTCGACGTTGGCGGGGTAAGGCAGCCCATGCGTGATGACGGTCGATTCTAATGCGACGACTGGTCGGCGCTGGCGCAGCGCGTCAGCGACTTCAGGGTGAAGGTGAAGCATAGATGTGTATTCCTGTGTTGATTCGTTAGAGCATGAGAGGCGGGGTGGCCGCCTCTCATGTGCTCTATTCTAGGGCTGAACAGCGATGGCGTCGATGCTCAGCGGTCGGTTGTGGTCGCGGTTTTCGATGATGAGGGTGTGAACCCCTTCGCCGAGGCCGTAGATCATGACCGGGGACATGCGCCCTGCGCCGGCTTGTGACCACCACGCCTGCTGAACGGATGGGCGCAGTGCGGTCTGCGAGGTTTCGCTGCAATGTACGTTGCCGGGGTTGCTGCCCGCTGCTGTGATGAGCAGGCACAGGTTAACGTGGCGTGATGAACCGCCGGTCAAGCTCTGGAAGAACGTGACGGAGTTGCCCTCTACGCGAAGCTGCGCCACGCTGCCCGCCAGACGGGTGATGCTCTCTGCGCGCCCGTAAGCGCCAACGGGTGGCTGAGCTGGGGTGGCCTGCCGCGCCCACGCGAGCGACGGCTCATAGCGGATCGATGGCACGTTGTCGTCGTGCAGCCCGGGCTGGAGCGGCGGTAGGGTTATCGGGTTACTGAACACGTTGACTGCGTCGATCACCACGCGGCCTGGGTTCACCACGGGCAGGATTGTCCGCACTTCGACCGTGTAGCGACCCTGTGGCAGCCCATAGTAGGCGAACGTGTAGCGGAAGCTCGCGTTCGGGTTGAGGAGGGTGCGGTTCACGCCCTGCCACGGGGTCGTCCCAGTCGTGGCAGTGTTCAAGCGCACGCGCTCGCAGTAGATGCCGAGGTTGCTGTTGACGTTTAGCTCGACGTCCTCGACGTCTGTCTCATCGCCAATTGATGGGAAGGCGGTTTGGTTGGAAGCGCGCTTGTAGCAGATGCGCAGGTCACCTGCGTTCGCCTCCGGCTGTACCATGAGACCGAAGCCCGTGCCCTCGATGTTGAAGGTGAGCGTGGCGTCATTGGCGCGGGTGTAGGCGGCAGTCGTGCCGGAGTAGCTGTTGTTGCGCAGCAAGCACCACTGCTCAGTCTGACGGCAGCCCGTCGGCACTGCGGCTGAGAACAGGCGCGCGTCGCGGTTTACGCCGAAGTTGTTGCCCACAGCGAACTTGAGCAGAGCGGCGTTCTGAGCGGCGACGCTGTTCGTGGGCGGCGCAGCAAGGAAGTCGTCGTTCAGACCACTTGGCAGCGCGTCGCCTTGGATGTAAGTTACGCCGTCGATCTCGAAACGGCCGGGCACGAGCGCGGTAATGCTCACGCGGACGGTTCCGCTGGCAGAGGTGCTGAGCGCGGACAGATCAGCCGCGTTGACGATCAGCTCGCGGTCAGTGCGGGCGGTCGTGCGCAGGGTGCAGCTTCCGGGTGTGCCTGCGTTGGCCATCTGGAAGGTCACGCCGTTCCACGTGATCGCCCCGTTGATGTTGTCGCCCGCGCAGATCAACACTTGTGTGCTGCGGCTGGCGTTGGCCGGCCCCAGCGAGAAGACGAGCGTGGCGCTGCGACCGGCCTGCTTGTTGATTGTGAAGACCATTGACGGCCCGGCGAAGTTGTTCGAGATTGCCCCGTTGTTTTCGACCACTGCGGCAAAGCTCTGGTCGCTGAAGGCCGCGGCTGGGCCGCCGGTGATCACACGGAAGCGATTCTCTGGGAAGAAGCGGAAGTACGGCACACCTGACGGATTGGTGGCGTTTTCGTTGAAGCTGCCGATGGGCAGCGCGGGAAGGGTCGTCGCGCCGAAGATTTCGACGGTGTCCAGCGCGACGCGCGAGATGATGTTGGCGTTGGGCCGCAGTGCCTGCGCGTTGTTCAGCACGAGCGTCGAGAAACCATCGTCTACCTCGCGGATGCGCACCACGTAGGTGTTGAGCGGCAGCCCAGCAATCACGCGGCTGACACGGGTGCTGGGAGCGGCCAGCTCGTTCTGGTAAGCCAAGCAGTTCGTGGGTGTGCCAACGCCGTAGCAGACTTCGGTCTCGCCGCCGTTGCGGTCAACCAGCATGCCCAGCGCGAAGCCAGTTCCTGTGAAGTTGAACGTGGCGCTTGCGCCAGCGGTCAAGCTGCGGCGCAGGCTGCCGCCGCTGTACGTGCCGTTGAACTCAGTCGTCCACAAGCCACCAGTGTTCACCTGCACGGCGTCCACGCCGACGATGGCGCTGGCGTTGGTGCTGACGATCTCGATGAAGTAATCGTTGCCAGCCACCAACTCAAACGACTTGCGGTAGGCCTGCCATATGTTGCCGGGGCGCGTTAGTGGGAAAGTGTCCAGCGTCACGACGCCGGTCAGTGTTTCCTCGCGCAGGCGCACTTGAGCCGAGCCGCGCGTGAGCAGGACGTAAACCGCGATGGGGTAGGTTCCCGTCGTTGGCACGGTGAACGTCTCACTGCGGATGCCGGCGTTGAAGCCACCGCTGAACGTCGCGTACTTCGTCCCGCTGATCACGGTGCTGTTCACCGTGGTGAAGCTGGTGGGGGACCCAACGGTCGTCCAATGGAGCGGCACACGCGTAGCGTTGGTGACTTCAAAATCGCCGTTCGTGATGAGGTTCTGGTAGGTGCGATCGTAGCGGATGCGCGCGTCGCTGGATTCGTAGAGGCCCGGCGTCAGCGCGATCGTGCTGTCGAAGACTTGGATCGCGTCGAGGTGGAACTGGGCGTTGCGCTTGGTCGTGACGCTGACCACATACTCATCGACAGCGTCGCCCAGCGTGACGTTAATCGGCTGCTGGAACCCCGTGCCGCGCAGCGACTCCTCCACGCAGGTGGTGGAACTACTCTGCGTGAGCGGGTTGAGGTTCAGCGGCGTAGCGCAGATGATCAGCTCGGTGAAGGCGTTGCCAAGCGCCGTGTAGAGCGTGATCGCGTTGGCGTTGGCCGTGCGGAACAGGATGCCCGCGCCCGCGCTGCTGGTCAGATCGTAGCGGCCACCGCTGTAGCGGGCATTGGCGACGTTGCTCCACGTGCCGAAGAACTGCACGCGCCGATCCGCCATGCGGCTGTTGAAGTTCGTTTCGACGCGCCCCATCGCTGGCGTGATGGCTGTGGTGTGGGTGTCGTTCAGCCAGTTTGTTTCACTGTTGGCGAACCAGACATCGTCGTAGATCGTCACCGTGTCGATGTCCATGCGCAGGGGCAGTTGGCTCGGCGCGTGGACGGCTGGAATGCCGTTGTCCGGGCGCATCTGGACGACGACGGCATACGTGCCCTGCGGCAGACCCAAGATGGAACGGTTGACGCGGAAGGCGGTCGCGGCGCTCTGGTTGTCGAAGGTCTGGCAGCGGCCTGTCGTCAGCACGGTTTGTACGGTCGGCTCTGGGCCGGCGTACTTCAGGTAGCAGATGCGCACCTCGTCTTGGAACGGGTCGTTGACGAAGCCGACGCTGAAGCCTGTGCCTTCCATCGTGAAGTAGAGGCCGCCATTGAGCGCCGATGTGTTCGAGCCTGCATCAGCGGCGATGTAGCGCCGGATGAACGTGCCGGAGGCGCCCGTCGCAGTGACGCGCGGCAGGATGTTCATCCCTAGCAGGTCGCCTGCGTTGGTGCTGATGTTGTAGGTAGTCGGGCTGGTTTGCTTGAAGTTGCGCAGCCCTGGGAAGTTCTCCTCATAGAGGCCAGCTTTGAGCGGCTCACCGGGGGCGACTAGCCGCACCAGATCAAGCGCCACTTGGCGATCTTCTGCAGGCCGAACGATGACCCAGCAGCCAGCCGTGCAGGTAAGCGAGGTGCTGGCCACCGTGGCGCGCGCGAAGGCATTGGCCTCTTTGTTGTCCACGTTGACGCAGTTCGTGGTGTGATTTGCCCACAGGCTCGTTATGCTGCCGATTGGCCCGAAGCAGATGTCCACGTTGCTGAAAGCTGTGCTGATCTGGCGCACGTACTCCACTGCAGGGAAGCTCCCAGCAAACTCGAAGTAGAACACGCCGCCGCGCCGCGTCCCGACGGCTTGGCTGTTGCCGGACACGTTGCCCGTGCGGTCGACTGTAAGCACTGTCCAGTCAAATGGCAGAGTGCGCAGGCGTGGATCGTCGTTTTCGGCGCGCGGGCTGCTCGCGTCTAAGCGGAAGCTAGAGGGCTTCGCGCCGAGGATGTGTAGGCCGCTCACTGTCAGCGGGCGCGTGTCGGTGCTGCTGAGCGTCACGGTGTACGTCTCGTTCTGGCCGCTGGCGTTGTGCAGGCCGACGACGGTCAGCGCGAACGGGCTGCTCGCTAACGGCGCTGAGATGCGGTTGATCGTCTCGTTAACGGTGTCGCAGGTGGTGGTGAGGGTCACGCACAGGGTGTAGGGGCTGGCGCTCGCGGTCGATTCGTTCAGCAAGATGCTGAAGCCGATGCCCTTCATCGTGAATGTGAACTGCGACGCGACCGCGGTGCGCGTGGCGGTTGTCGCGTTGGTGGCGTTGTTAAACGTCCACGTGCCGATAAAGTTAGCGTTCGTGTCGTCGCGCAGCTCTTGCACCGTGTAGATGCCCTCCGTCAGCCCGCCTGCTTCCATCACCTGCACGGCGTCAAGCTGGAGGCGCTGGTTGAGCGTGTTGACGATGCTCACGGCATAGTGGCCTGCGGCTGAGAACATCTGCGTAGCGCGGCCAGCGGTCAGGTTGAGCAGGCTGCCGCACTGCTGGGCGCTGGCGGGCGTGTCGAGGTTCTTCCAGCACACTTGCACCGCCGTTGCAGCGGTCGGGCTGCTGGCGTAGATCTTGATGCCGGTCGCTGGGGCGTTCTCGCCGACTTCAAACATGGCGACTGCGCCGGCTGCGGTGGCCGCGTGGAAGGTGCGGTTCAGGCTGGTGGAAGCTGAGTTGCCCTCAACGCGCGTCCACGTGTTCACAGACGGGCCGTAGGTGATGAGCAGGCTGCCGTTCAAGTCACGGGCGCTGTCGTCGTAGAGGCTGCCCAGCGCGTAGAGTTCACCGTACACATCAATCGCGTCCACGTAGAGGTTCACCGCGGTAGTGTTCTCGATGGTCACGGTATAGTTGCCGAGCGGCAGGCCTGTGAACGGGATCGACACGCGGTTAAACGTCGCGGCGGACTGGGTCGTGCCAGTAAAGGTGAATGTGTTCACCCCGACCGCCGTGACGTTGAAGCTGCCGCCCAGCGGATTGGTCGTTGTGATGAGTGAGAAGCCGGTTGCGTTCTCGATCTGGAAGGTGAGGCGTGACGATGCGCCGGTGCGCGGTGACCCTGCACTGCCGACAGTTCCGCTCGCGTTAGAGAGCACAAGCGACGTGCCGCCGCTGAAGGTTGGGCTGCTCTGGCGGAACCAATTGCTAGGCGTGTCCGCGCTGAAGACGCTGCCACTGCTGCCCACACAGCCGTTGTTCGACAGCGTGCCGACGCACGTTCCACTCTCTGACAGGCTCGTCTCGTAGTAGCCGGGGGCAAGCTGCGTCCCCAGCAGCACCTGATAGCCGTCAATCAGCAGTGGGGCCGGGGCCAGCGCAGTAAAGGTCAGGGTGCTGTTGGCCGTTGCTGGTGACAGCACGAGCACAGCTTGCGCCGACGTCGTCAGCGCGGACGTCACGCCGCAGCGGGTCGAACCGGTGATGCCGTAGCGGCGCGTCAGCGGGTTGAAGGTGATCTCGCCGTCTTGCCCGTCCACGCAGTAGAGCAGGTCAGCTTTGGTGGCGTTGGGCGCGTCGCTGTAGAGCACGACCGTCGCCCCTTGCGACAAGTCGAGCCGCATGACGCCGACATGACCGGCGATGACGCTGGAGACTGCGCCGCTGTTGGGATCAGCCACGGCGACGTTGCTGCTGCCGCTGAAGGCGGTGAGGTTGGGCGCGCTGCGATATAGCCAGCCGTTGGTCGGCAGCAGTTGCAGGGCGTTTACGCCGCTGATCTGGAACGTCTCGTTGGCGGTCACATCGGTGAGGATAGTCGGCGGCAGCGGGTCGTTCAGGACTTCGACAAAGTCGATGGTGACGCGGCCCATCGGCGCGGTGCGCGGGCGCGACGGGTTGCCCGCCGTGAGGGCAGTTGTTCCCTCTTCCGTGTCACGGATGCGCACGTAGTAGGTGTTGGCCGGCAGGCCAGCGATCGTGCGCGAGACGCGGGTTGTCGCCGCGGCGCGCTCGTTCTCATACTGGACGCAGTTCGCGCCAGTTAAGGCCGGGTTCGTCGCGTAGCAGATCTCGACGCGCCCTGCGAACGTGTCCAGCACCATCCCAATGCGGACGCCCGTTCCCGTGAAGCTGAAGCGCGCTTCGGCCCCGGGTTGGATGCTGCGGGTCACGTAGCGCCCGAAGGCCGCATTGTTGACGACCGTCTCCCAGTCGGCTTGGCCGACTTCGAACACGCCCACCTCATCTACCAAGAAGCGACGTGACGCGAGGTTGGTCGGGGTGGTGGGCTGCAGGTCATTCCCAATGAAGCGCAGCTGCCCGGTGACGTCTGAGGCTGGAGAGAAGACGTAGTAGACCACTTGGTAGGCGCGGGTGGCGATGTACGGCACCGTCTGCGGCGTGAAGGCGCCAATGGTGTTTACTCCGTCGAAAAGGTCGAGCGTCACAGTGGGTATTGGGCTGCCCGTCGCCCCATCGATCATCACGCGGGCGGTCACGATGTACGACCGACCGCCCTTGAAGTTGATCTCTGGGCTGAGGATGCCTTGACCATTCCCAGTGACCACAGCTGCGCCTGCCAGCGAACCATTGAAAGCGGGCGCGCTGCTGATGAAGTTCGCCGCGGGTAAGCTGCCGGTGGCTGCCCACGCGCTGGGGGTGCGCTGCGTGCCGACCTGATCGAACGATTCAAAGCTGCCGTTGGATACAAGGTTGAGGCTTGCGCCGCCGAAGTAGCTGATGCCAACTGCGTCGTCGTCGTAGAAGCCTGCTGTCAGCGGCGTGGTGTTCACCACAGGCTCGATCGTGTCGAGGATGAAGTTGCCCGCCGTCAGTGCGGTGATGCTCACGACGTGGGGCGAAGTGTTGCCAGTTTCGTTCAGCAGCACGTTGACGTGATGGCCGAAGCCTGAACCAGCATTGTTGACGATGACGCAGCGGCGATCGTTCGGCGTGGTTTCAAGCGCGGCACAGAACTGGAGCAGCGCCTGCCCGCCGCCAAGGTTGCGGCGGAAGCGCACGGCGTCTGCGCCCGATGTGCGGAACGTCACGCTTGCGCCGGTGATGTTGCGGCTGATGTCGTAAGAGCCGCCGCTGAACTGCGTGACCGGCCCGTTGACGGTTGACCACACGGTTGGGCTGTAGGCGAAGCGGTTCTGCGCGGCGCGGTTGACGAAGCTTGTCTCGAAGACCGTTCCCGGGGTGAGCGGGGTCAGCGACTGCCAATCGTTGTTCAGCACCGTCACGCCATCGAACCACATGTTGATGTACGGAGCGTTGATCTTGACCGGCGTCAAGTTGTCTCCGAGGTGAGTGATGGCCACTGCGTAGTAGTCAGGTGAGCTGATGGTGTTGTCCAAGCCGGTGATGGGGCGCATCTGGTCGAACAGCACGCCAGCCGAGAAGTTCTCATAGATGACGCACGTCCCTGTGCTGCGGATGACGTTGGGCAGCGGCAGCGGGCCGCTCGTGCGTAGCCAGCAGATCGACACTGCATCCGACTGACGATCCAGCCGGAAGCGTGGAATGAAGCCGTCCCCGTCGACCCCGAACACGACGCTGGCCCCCACCTGTTTCGTCCAGACGACGCTACCGCTGCTGTCGCGGGTAGCTGTGCCGTCGTTGACCGTCAGGAAGGTGTTGGTGGCAGTGGTTGGGGCGTTGAAGTTGAGGACAGAATCGCGCGGGTTGAACACGCCCGGCGTCATCAACGTGTTGGTGTTGTCGTAATACTGGATGGCTGCGGCGAAGTCCTCGTGAACCCCGGGCGGCAGCACGCCTGCGCCATAGACCGTCACGCGGTCGAAGTTGAACGGCTCGTTGAGGAGGCTGAAGATCTCAACTTGATGGTAGCCGGGGGTAGGGCTGACGTTCGGCCAGCCGCCAACGAACAGGTCATCGCTGATGAGGAGGGTGTTACGCGTTGGACGGATGTTGGCTGTGCCGTTCGTCGGGGACAGCGTGCCGTCCCCCAGCACTTGGCGGTACGTTCCGGCGCGCGTGTCTACGACGATGCAGCGGCCAAAGTCGTTGGCAGCCGCGGTCAACACGTGACGATCCACGCAGATCATCAACTGGCGAGTTAGGGCGTTGGTGTTGTTAAAGTCGTAGAGGAAGTACTCAGCGTCGGCGGCGATGCGGAAGGCGAGGAACGGTCCCGCGTGAGTGACGGTCGTCGTGCTGAGCGATTGGTTGCTGGCCGCGGCCACGTTAAACGCGTGCACCCAGCTGTCTTCGATCCCGCCCAAGTAGGCGAAGTCGACCAGTTGATCGTTCTCGGTTGTGCCGTTGGGCAGCGTGCCGTTCATGTTGTGCTGTGGGCCGAACACCACTAGCCCATCGAAGACCAGCGTGCCGAGGTTAGTCAGCGTGGTGGGCAGCGAAGGCCGCACAATGCTGCTGATGGTGATCTCGTACTCACCTTCGTCGTTCAAGCCGTACCACGGCACGTAGGCGTTGTAGGCGAGCGGCGTGGTCACGCCTAGCGGTGACGTGTCGACAAGCTGGCAGAGGTCGTGGTTGTTGCTGACGTCGCGCACGCACAGGCGGAACTCGGCGCCGGCGGGCATCAGCGTCGTGCCGAGGGCGAAGCCGGTCGCGCCGTTGATGCGGAAAGACACGCTGTCAGCGCCGTCTAGCGCGCGGAAACCGATGGCACGGGTGAGCTGCGGCACGCGCACCTCTGCCCAGTTGGCCTTGCTGGCGAAGATGTTGCGCATCTCGGCGTTGTCGAAGTCGTAGGTGCCCGGACCGAACGGCCCGGGGTTGGTGACGGTGGTCACGTCGTCGAGAAGGCCGACGGCGTCTATCGCAAGGGTCGGGCCGTTGGGGCTGCCGTTTTCGATGACGACTTCAAGCTGCTGGCTGGCCGTTCCGTTGCACATGACCGTGTACGGGCCGGGCATGTTGTTGCTGAGGAAGCGCGTTTGTACGTTACCGGTGAGCACCACGTTGCGCGTGCCGGCGTAGCAGGTCAGAACGCCGGTGCCGGCGCTGGCTGCGCCGAGGTCAACCGTGGTGGTTGAAATCGGTGGGTTGCTGGTGGCTGTGGTGCTGAAGGCATACGACCATACATCAGTCTCAACGCCGTTAACGCGGATCTTGTACTGCGCGCCTGATCCCCCAGTGCCTTGCATGTAGAGGACGAAGCCCGTGCCGATCATCTGGAAGATGGCGCGGTCGCCGCTGCCGTTGCTCTGATGCAGCGTGTTGTTGATGGCGCGTGGGTTGCTGAGCGCCTGCCAGCGGAACGTGCCGACTTGAGGCGAGGGCTGGGCGTTTTCATAGCGCCAGTAGATGCTGCTGTCGTCGTAGAGGCCCGGCTCGTTCGGGATGACGCTGCGCACGCGCACGCGCACGTAGTTCGTGGTGGAATTGCCGTTGGCGTCGGTCACGGTGTATTGGATGGTGGCAGTGCCGCGGTTGTTCGTCGACGTGACTTGGAGTTGATTGCTCACGATGGTCGGCGTGCCGCTAATCACCGAACGCGGATCACTGGTGATAGTCGGGCTGGAGAGCGTGAACGGGTAATCTGCCATCGCGCCTGCAGTCGGCGTGGTGGGGTTAAATTCTGGGTTCTCGGCCTCCGACCACTC
>DAOUBS010000122.1:0-6071 GCA_034432435.1 Anaerolineae bacterium | reverse complement strand
GATGCTGTTCAACGCAGGGGCGATCAACCGCATGGGGCGCGTGGAGGACGGCACGACCGTTTCGGACTGGGATGAGGAAGAGAAGACGCGCAAGATCAGCATCTCGACCTCGCTCATCCAGCTTGAGTTTGAAGACCACAAGATCAACATCCTCGACACGCCGGGCTACACCGATTTTGTGGGCGAGATGAAAAACGCCATCCGCGTGGCAGACTCGGTAGTCGTGGTCGTGGACGCCGTCGGCGGCGTGGAGGTAGGCACAGAACTCGCTTGGGAGTACGCCCGCGAGTTCCAGCAGCCGATCATCGTCGTCGTGAACAAGATGGATCGTGAAAACGCCGACTTCGACGGCGTGCTGAGCCAACTGCGCGAGAACTTCCCGAAGTACAAATTTGTGCCCGTCATGCTGCCCATTGGCAAAGAGGCCAACTTCAAAGGCGTAGCGAACGTGCTGCGGCAGAAGGCCTACTACGGCGCAGGCGCAGAACGCAGCGACCTCCCGGCTGAGATGGCCGACCTGGTCGCGGAGGCGAATATGGTGCTGACGGAGGCAGCGGCAGAGGCCGACGATGACCTGATGCAGAAATACTTCGACGAGGGGGCGCTGAGCGTCGATGAAGTGCGCGACGGCATGCGCAAGGCGTCACGCTCACACCTCTTGAACACCGTGCCGGTCTTCGTCACCAGCGCCACGCAGAACATCGGCATTGTGCCGCTGATGGAGGCACTTATCCACTACACGTCCGCGCCAGATCTGCGGCGGGTGGGCATCGTCCGCAAAGGCTCTGACAAGCGCGAGTATCTGCTGCCGCCGCAGAAGGACGATGCCCCGCTGGCCGCCTACGTGTTCAAGACGACCACCGATCGCTACGTCGGCACGCTGACCTACTTCCGCATCTTCAGCGGGTTCATCAGCGCCGACAGCCGCAACTACAACAACAGCAGCGGCCACGAAGAGCGCTTCAGCACGCTGATGGAGCTGCGCGGCAAAGAGCAGATCCCCGTCCAGCGGCTGCACGTCGGCGATATTGGCGTGGTCGCCAAACTGACGAACACCAAGACCGGCGACACTATCGGCGACAGGGACAAGGACTTCGTTTTGGTACAGCCCACCTTCCCAGAGCCGCTCTACGGCGTGGCCGTGTTCCCCAAGACGCAGCAAGACAGCGCCAAGATCGGCACCGTGCTCACCAGCCTGTGCGCGGCTGACCCCACGCTGCGCTGGCGGCAAGACCCGGACACCAAGCAGTCCGTCTTGGAAGGCATGGGCGAGATTCACATTCAAGTGGCGCTCAAACGGGCCGAAGCGCTCGGCGTGGGCATTCTGACGGAAGTGCCCAAAGTGCCCTACCGTGAGACGATCAACCAATCGAAAGAGGCCACTTACCGCCACAAGAAGCAGACAGGCGGGGCAGGCCAATTCGGCGAGGTCACGCTGCGGGTGGAGCCGATTGAAGACGGCTTCGAATGGGAGTCAAAGGTGGTAGGCGGCGCGATCAGCGGCCCCTTCCAGCAGTCCACGGAGAAGGGGGTGCGCGCCGTGCTGGAGCGCGGCGTGCTGGCCGGGTTCCCGATCACCGGCGTCAAGGTGACGCTGCTCGACGGCAAAGAACACCCCGTCGACAGCAAAGACGTCGCCTTCCAGATCGCTGGGCGAGAGGCGTTCAAAGAGGCGTTCCTCGCGGCCTCGCCCGCGCTGCTTGAGCCGATCATGGAGGTGCAGATCACCGTGCCCGAGGCCGTTATGGGCGACGTGATGAGCGACCTCAACATACGGCGCGGGCGCGTGCTCGGCATGGATCAGACGGGTAGCAAGGGGATCATCACGGCGGAAGTGCCGCTGGCGGAGATGCTGCGCTATGGGAACACGCTGCGCTCGATCAGCGGGGCGCGCGGCGTCTACACGATGAAGTTCGTGCGCTACGAGCGCGTGCCGCACAACCTGCAAGCGGAGATTGTCGCGGCCTACACGCCAGTTGAGGCCTAGCACGGCTGGCTGGCAGCAAAACGGGGCGGCCAGCTCTGGTCGCCCCGCTTTGTTGGGGGTGCGCTGATGTGAGTGCTTAGGTGTTGGTCTTGGGGTCTGTCACGGCTGGGTTAGGGTCTGTGCTGACGATGTCCTCGCCGCTGTCAGGCTGGCGGATTTCCGCCTCGGCGGGCGCATTGGCGCTGGCTTCCGTCGTTGGCTCTGGTTCCTCTTCGGCAGCCTTGGGCGTCTCTTCGACGAGGATATGCGCGTAGGTTGCGCGCGCCTCTTCCCCGATCAGCTCGTAGAAGCGGCGGCTTTCGATCACCTCGTTGGTAAGCAGTTCTTGTGCCACGGCTTCGAGCTTGTCGCGGTTCTGGTTGAGCACTTGGCGCGTGCGCTGGTAGGCGTTCTCGACGATGCGTCGGATCTCCATGTCGATCTTGGCGGCGGTTTCCTCGCTGTAGTTGCGCCCCTGCGATAAGCTGTAGCCGAGGAAGGGCTGCGTTTCGTTGTCGCCGAAGTTGAGCGGGCCGAGCGCGTCACTCATGCCGAACTGCGTCACCATGCGGCGGGCGATGTTCGTCACTTGGCGCAGGTCTTGGCTAGCGCCGGTTGTGATTTCGCCAAACACTAGCTCTTCGGCCACGCGGCCCCCAAGCGCGCTCACCAGCTTGGCCTCAAGGTAACTGCGCGTCACGTTGCGGCGGTCGTCCTCTGGCGTGTAGACCGTCACCCCCAGCGACTGGCCGCGCGGCGTGATGGTGATCTTGAGCACAGGGTCGCTGTCACCAGCAAAGTGCGAGGCGACGGCGTGGCCTGCCTCGTGATAGGCGGTGACTTTGCGCTCCATCTCGTTGGAGAGCGGTGGGCGCTCTGTGCCGAGGATGATGCGCTCGAAGGCGGTCGAGAAGTCGCTTTGAGTGATCTTGCGCTTGTTCAGGCGGGCAGCGTTCAAGGCGGCCTCGTTGGCGAGGTTGGCCAAGTCTGCGCCGCTGAAGCCGATGGTTGCGCCGGCCAGCAGCTCAAGGTTGACGTCGGGGCCGATGGGCTTGCCGCGCGTGTGGATCTTGAGGATGCTAAGGCGGCCGGCCTTGTCGGGCAGGTCAACGGTCACTTGACGGTCAAAGCGGCCCGGGCGCAGCAGCGCGGGGTCGAGCACGTCGGGACGGTTGGTGGCGGCCATCACGATGACGGTCGCGCTCTGGTCGAAGCCGTCGAGCTCGGCCAGCATCTGGTTGAGGGTCTGCTCGCGCTCGTCGTTGCCGCCGCCGAGGCCTGCGCCGCGCTGGCGACCGACGGCGTCGATCTCGTCGATGAACACGATCGCCGGGCTGTTCTCTTTGGCGCGGCTGAACAAGTCACGCACGCGGCTCGCACCGACGCCGACGAACATCTCCACGAATTCGCTGGCGGCGATGCTGTAGAACGAGCAGTTGGCTTCGCCGGCCACCGCGCGCGCCATGAGCGTTTTGCCCGTGCCGGGCGGCCCGACGAGCAGCACCCCCTTGGGCACGCGCGCGCCGAGCGAGATGTACTTCTCTGGGTTGCTCAAGAAGTCGACGATCTCGACCAGCTCGCGCTTGGCGCTGTCTTGGCCGGCCACGTCATCAAAGGTGATCTTGGGCATCTCGGGGTTGTACTCGCGCGCTTGCGAGCGCCCGAAGCCGAACACGCCGTTCATCTGCCCGCTGGCGCGGCGTGACATCCAGATGAAGAAGCCGATGATCAACAGGAACGGCAGCAGGTTGAGGATGATCGACAGGAAGATGGGGAAGTTCTGCGGCGGGTTGGCGTCCACCAACGCATTCGGGTTGTCCTCTGCGAAGGCCTGCTGCAAGAAGACTGCGCCGCCCGGTGGCAAGTTGGTCACGAAGCGCGTCACAAGCACCTGCTGAGCGTTCTGCCCTGTGCCGCGTGTGATGGGCAGCGGCTCACGGAAGATGCCCTGCGCCCGCACGCCGTCCGCGTCGAAGGTGATGCTGGCGACGTTGTTCACTTGGTTGCGCACCGTCGAGTAGGGCACTTCAGTGAAGTTGCCGGTGCTGCTGCTGCCAGCCCAACTGCTGCCCTGCGCGATGAACCAAATCAACAAAAAGAGAAACAGCGCCGGCCAGATCCACCGCCGCCAGTCTTGCGGCAGGCGTGGCCCGCCGTTGTTATTTTGAGGCCCTTCGTTGTTCGGTGAGGGCTGGTTGCCACCGCCGAGGGGATGCCTCTTGTCGTCTTTCTTAGGCTGCATGATTGTACCTTCGCAAAACGTGACTTGTTACAATGGATTATAGCAAAGTGCATGTTAGAAAATTCATAGTAGCAGTTGAGGATAAGCAAATGCTCATGTTCTTGTCCTTGGTGTAAACTGCACTATAATGTTAAAAAAGCGTAACGCGGTAGTTGATATGGGAACAAGTGAGAACATGTCGTCAGACGAGCAGCCGCAAGCAGGCAGTGCCCCGCCCGACGCGCTGGAGCCGGTCGATAAGCCGGTCTACTACGTGCGCGCGGATGACCAGCGCGACGCCAAGCTCAAGCTGGCCATCAGCGAGATGAAGCCGGAGAGCCTCGCCGTTGAGACCAACCGCACCATCGAACGCCCGCACCTGCCGGATGTGATGGCGCGCCCTGTGGAACCGCCGTGGACGCTTCAGCAGTTTTTTAACGGCCAAATTGACCTCGACATTGAACTGAGCAAGCGCTACCCCACCATGCCGATGCTGTCGCTGATGCAGAAGCGCGCGCTGGGCGACCATCCGACGCGGCGGGTGTGCACCCTCTCGGTGCAGGACGGCGCGGCCTCGCTCATCCTCGACGCGGATTTGACGACGCGCGTCGTGCACTTCTCGTTCACCCTCAGCAGCATGCTCACGCTGCGCTTCACGTTCGACATGCTCAGCGACACTGACCGCCGCCGCTGGCTGGAGTTGATGCGGCGTGAGGAGGGCGGCTTGGCCTTCCTCTGGGGGCGGCAGCGCTGGGAGAGCGACTACTTAATCTGTATCGTGCGGCGTCACCACACGAACCTCTATGCTTTTTCGCCAGCAGGCTTTGACGCGGGCATCCGCCTGACTGCCCAGGCCGCGCGCCAGATGGTGGACTGGCTGCAAGAAGTGTGGACGTATGAGCCGCCGAGTGAAGATCCGCCCGCTTCACCCATGCTCACGTGGTAACCCAACGCTCACTCACGCGCGCTGCGTTCTCTGGTCGCTGATGACAGGCTGGGCTACACTAGGGGATGCCCAATGGTTTTGGAGATCACATGAACCGCCTTCAACATGAGACCAGCCCCTACCTGCTTCAGCACAAAGATAACCCCGTTGACTGGTATCCGTGGGGAGAAGAAGCGCTGCGCGCTGCCCGCGAGCAAGACAAGCCCATCCTGCTGAGCGTGGGCTACAGCGCGTGCCATTGGTGTCATGTCATGGCGCACGAGAGCTTCGAACACGAGCCAACCGCTGCGATGATGAACGAGTACTTCATCAACATCAAGGTGGATCGGGAGGAGCGCCCCGACATCGACGACATCTACATGCAGGCCGTACAAGCGTTCAACCGCGGCGGGGGCGGCTGGCCGATGACGGTCTTTTTGCTGCCCAATGGACGCCCGTTCTTCGCGGGCACCTACTACCCACTAGAGCCGCGCTATGGCATGCCATCGTTTCGTCAGGTGTTGCACGCCGTGCATGAGGCCTATCGCAACCGCCGCACCGACATCGAGGCGCAGGCCGCCGACCTGACCGCTGCGCTCGATCGCAGTGTGTTGAAGGTCGACACCCCCGACGACGCGCTGAATGCCGATCTGCTGCGGCGGGCAGCAGACGGCTTGACGGCCAACATGGACGAGGTCAACGGCGGCTTCGGCAGCGCCCCTAAGTTTCCCAACCCGATGAACCTCGAGTACCTGCTGCGGTATGCGCAGCGGGCCAATGACGTGGAAAAGCTGGCGCTGCTGCACCTCTCGCTGCATAAAATGGCTTATGGCGGCATTTACGACCAAGTGGGCGGGGGCTTTCATCGTTACGCCGTGGACGCGATCTGGCTTGTGCCACACTTTGAGAAGATGCTCTACGACAACGCTCAGCTGGCGCGGGTTTATCTCCACGCCTGG